>JANWKD010000055.1 GCA_025451595.1 Candidatus Babeliales bacterium
GGTAACGAATAAAAGTAATAAACCATTGTATATTGTGGTAGGCAGCAAGAAACAAGCGCCAGAAAATAAGGTGTTATCCAAAACTCCTCCACTTATAAAAGCAGGAGAAACCTATTCCACCAATGTTGAATTAAGAGATTATCCTGAGTTTATTATATCATTCTATGATTTAAGTAAGGGTCACTTTCAAGGCAGCGAAATATTTTCTTTCCTTGTGCAGCCCAACACTCAAACGAAGCATATTTATCTTGATGCTACTATACAATCTGGATTTTCTGGAAACAATATTGTAATCAGTCCTGCGCAGCAAGAAGTAAAGGGATGGTTGTTTGGAAGAAAATCGTTTAAGCCAATCGAAAATAATATTGTCGCAAATCAGATTCAGTCAACAACAATGATTTATAATCCAAAAAAAGTAATCATTGATCCCTATCAATTTCTAACGGTACACTACAGCACCGTTTTAAACTATGCGCTGCCCGCTACTAAAAAATTGAGTGCAACATCATCTCCGCTTGAGTTGCTTGGTTTTAAAGTTGGTACTATGCCAAGCAAAGAGATAATAAATAGTCGTTACGAACAGATAAAAAAATCTTTAAAATATTTGGAAGCGCATCCGGATCAGAAGTTGTTGTATGATAAATTGATGAGCATTCTTAATAATGCAAAAAATAATATAAATATATAGTATCTATATGAAGAAACTTAATTTACTGAGTCTATTGATATTCATTTTAGTATATAATATATTGCAGGCTGAATACAATTTTGAGTTGAAAAATAGTTCAGCCAAAACGCTCTACTTTAGTTTAGGAAACAAAGAGCACGATCCCATCAATGATGGTATTAAAACGATACAGCCGGGTGGAAGCTTTCGTGCGCTGATGGATATGGCAAAGCATCCCGAGTTTTTGGTAAGCTGGTTTTATCCGTATGCGGGTTGCAAGGTATATCTATATGAAATTGATTCAGCATCAAAAGCAAAAAAAATATTTTTACAAGTCGATAATCAGGTTGTAGCGAGCGAGGCAATAATAATTCCTCAAAAGAAATATTTTGTGAATAACGTATCGGCTCAAGACTTAAAAAAATCCAAAATAATATATAAACCTGCCAAAGCTTTCCAAGATCCGTACGTATTTATAAGTCATTTTTTGCAAAACGAGTTTTATGTTTCAGCACCAAATCTCAATGCTCGCTCTAACTCATTTGACCTACTCGGTCTTCGGTTGGGTGCGAGCGCGAGCGAGATTGTAAAGCGCTACGAACAACTGATGAGTCGAGTAGCATATTTGCAAGAGCACACTGATCTCAATAAGTTATATAAAAAAATAACGGATATTTGGAGTAATGCGTTTAAATTGATAATGCATTCTGCTGGAGGTTAAATAGATATTGCTTGTAACCCCAATTTTGGTTTTACTCTTTGAAGTAGGTCAAAATACCGATTATCAATTCAATAAAAATCAAAACGCAAATGAGGATAGATAATAAATCCTCGCGAATAGCATCAGTTTTACTTTGATAGATATTATTGATATCACGAATAATTTCGAGCTTATTATCAATTGAATCTTTCCAATTATTCAAATCTAATTTTTCTATTAAAAGTCCATATAAATCAGAAATATACGCTTCGCCCGCAAGTTTGATACTGCTTTCAAGCCGCTCTATGATCACGGAAATATCTACTTTTAGCATGCCTAACGCACCAATGGGGTCGCTGGTTAACGATCCAAAGAAGGGCAAATAGGCTTTAAACGGGGTAGCTCGAACTTGACGATGATACACAATGTTCAATTGATGATCTAATAATCGATCGAAATATTGTAATTCGAGTTGTTGAATGTTTGCAAATTCAAAAAGATCCAATAGTTCTTCATATTCATCGTCATATACAAAAGATGCTTCGATATCAACAATAAATAGATCGCCGCGATAATAGCCCATTGCAGCATCTATGATTTCATTTTTTTGAAATTCTGAAAGCGATTCTATTTCAAAGCGTAGTACAGAGGCAATCGTACTACCATACTTTTCTTTAAGCTCTACCACCGACAAATCGGTTGATTTTGGATCAATCTGAATAACCACGTAACTCGTTCGAAGATGAAAAAAGCGCGGGTGTTTAATAAATGATTTTATTTTTTTAAAAATTTGTTGTGCATCGGCAACACTTTGCTTTTGATATTCAGCGTCCCACGTGTTAATCTTTTTGCGAATATTTTCTAAGGTATCATGAAATGGAATTTTATAGGCGAGTGAAATCACGCCGAAACTGTGTAATTTGCTTGAGATACATTGTGGTGATACTTCAGTTGATTTTACTGCTAACGGCGTATGGTAATTTTTGAAATATTTTGATAATGGAAGCGGTAATACTTGTACCATTTTTGACTGACGAACTTTTTCTAAATTAATATCTTCACCTATGTCAAAAGCTTCGAATATAAAAATGTTTCCTGAAAAGGAATGACTTTGGCCTGAATTTTCTGGCATGTTTTTCTCTATTGATTTATCTCGTTATTTTAACCTATCCGTCATTTTTAACCAATGACAGTCCGGATATACCGATACCACATTGTATGCGGGCTCATTTACTATACCTTACGATATTTTTAGGGGCTATGCAAAGGTTTTCTTATAAATAATGTAATTTTATTGCAATTTGAAATAAATACAAGATATGCTTTTATATGTATATACGTATAAATAAAATAAATTAAAAGGTTAAACGCATGAACAGGAACAAGAAACTTATCATGCTATATTGTTTTATTATAATGCTAACGTTAGCCGCAACAAACTTTTCTATAAAAAATAACTATTCTGAGGCTATATACGTAGCTTGGGCCAATGATGACCAGCCTACAGAAATTCAATCAGTGTTGTATCAACCAGTAAAACATATTGAACCCGGAAAAGTAATTATTGCAACGATTAATAGGAAAAAACCGGTGCAAATTTTAATAACACCCTATTTTCCTATTCCGGGTAATACCGTTTTTGTGTATAACATACCAGCCGATCAGACTGAAAAAACAGCAATTAATATGCACGTTAATGTTATAAAAAACGAATCGTTGACGTTTGGCGTTCAAAAAGCACCATCAAAAGTAATATCAGGATTACCAGATATTAAATCAGAATCAGAATCCAAAGTAATACAAACATTTAATGTTGCTTCTCTTGGTGTTTATCAACCCCAAATCACCTTGCCTACCAGTTGGTTTTACCAAAATATTTCAAATAAAGATCTAAAGTTGCAAGAACTGTTGTATCCTGAGTCGCTGCAAAGAAACGCCTATAAAATTTTAGCAGATATTCAGGGCATTGATTCATTAAGCGAAGCATCATCACCCAGGGCAATTTTAGGATTGAAAAATTTTAAGTTGCCCGACATTCCTCATTCGATCGTGAAAAAAATTTTTGAGAGGAAAGGATATATTGTCGAAAAAAAACGGGGTGCTTATACTTTCACGCGGTTCACCAAAGAAGAAACAATTCCTTCCGAACAATTGCAAAAAACTTATAGCCAAATGATTGAAAAAATGATTAAAGATAATCCTGAATGGGCAAGAGAATATGAACGATTGAATAGAACATATCAAGCATTACGCGGTGTGGTGTACAACACGTACGGACGATCAGATAATAAATATTTTAAAAACTTATTCAAAGAAATGTTCAAGATTATTGAGCATGCGTATCTCGACCTAGGTGGTCAATTAAGTGAAGTTGATGAGCAAATTAAAAGAGCAGATGAATATACCTGGACTGAATCGCCAGCGTATGAAACTCCATAAATATTTTCGAAAGAATAGGCTTAATAAGAAAGAAAAGAAGAAACGGTTTTTTTATGATCAAAAAATTATTTTTTATACTACTAGTTCTCATAAATGTTAACAGGAATAAGCCAACTAATTTTGCTATACAAAATATTGATACAAAACCTTTGTATCTCATCTTGGGCAGTAAGGTAAAAGATCCTCTACTTATTGAAGATGCTATAAAAATAAATCCAAAGGATACTTTTAAGACTGATATTGATATGACAGAATATCCAGAATTTATTATAGCGCCATTTAAACCAGTTACCGGCGATAAAGTACATATTATAACGTTAAAAGATGTATTTGGCCTACCTCATGAAGAATATCAAAAACTATTAGTAGAAAATAGAGAACTGGCTGAAGAACAACGTAAGGAAGAGTTGAGAAAAATTAATATTTTTTTATCAATTAGATTTGAAGCAAGATTTACTGAAAAATCTGAAACGTTTTATTATTATAACAAAAAAAGATATAACCCAGATCAATTGACAGAACTTAAACAGGATGTCTATCAATTAGACGCAGCTCAATTAACAGAACTAATAACTGAAACAATTATCACAAAAAATAATTTTCCTATTATTGTTACACCAAAATTTTGGTTTACAAAAAATATTTCCAAAGAAGAACTTGAAGAATTTACGGCTATAAAACCAATTTGTTATGATTGTATTGCAATGCATATTATTGCTCATATGCATGGTATTAATCAAATTTTTGACGATTCAGAAAAGGATTATGCCATTTTAGGTATAACTCAAGCGCAAAAAGATAACGCATTAAATGCATATCATGGTATTAAAGATCAAATTTCATATCTTGCAAATTTACCTGACCAATTTTATAAAAAATTATATCAAACAATAATGATTATTATTCAAGATGCATATGAAAAAATTTCGAATACCAAATTACCTTTAACAGAAAAAGAAATATTGAAAATTAAACCATTAGAAACAAAAGAAATAGCGACGCAGACAACAGAGCCAGCGCCGTTGGTTCGCCAAAGCAAATCAGTTGGAACCGGACAAATTTCTCAGCAAGGAGAACAAGGCTCCGTTCAATCTTATGAACTACGGACGTGGCGAGAAAGAGCGTTATCGCGTCCACCGCCGCTACCACCTCGTGATCGAGAAGAGGCGTTAAAGCGCGCAGCGGCGCCAACTCCTCCTGAACAACCCATTTCAAAAAAATAAATGAAAGGTACATAGTATGAAGTTACATTATTTTATAGTGCTTGCGGCCATCTTTTTTAGTCCAAAACTGATAGCGGTAGAAACGTTTGGTATAAAAAACATATATACCAAACCAATTTATATTGCATTAGGCAATAAAAAGAATCCTAATCCTAAATCTAAAGCAAAAGCCGTTAGAGCGACTGATGCAGTGATAAAACAGTTAGATCCAGGTCAAATGTTTACGGCAAAAATAGATTTAACACGAGAACCTGAATTTTGGGTAGCTCCCTATTATCCAGTCCCCGGCGATAAAGTGTGGGTTTATTCGATACAAATGAAAGAATTAGATAAAAAGGCAAAGCCTACCTCCGTGTATGTCCATATAAATTTTGTTAAAGAAGAAAGCAAAAAAGCAGTATTATCACGCTACCAGCTACGTGAAGCTATTGATATAGGTGTATATAAACCAGAGTTGACATTACCGGCAAGCTGGTTTGATAGAAATATTAGTTACGATAACATTGTTTTGGATGAAATGCTCTATCCTCTGTGTACTCTATGCGATGCTTATAAAATTTTGTCGCATATGTATGGATTGGATTATATATTGAATGAAAACTCATCACCATATGATATTTTAGGGCTAAAAGAAGGTGATAAGGAAAGCGTACAACAGCAATATTTAAATTTATCAGTAAAACATTTAGCTAATAGCTATGCAAAGAGTGAAAATTCATATTTCAAAGAACTATATAAATATTTAATTGCTATTCTCCAGAGCGCTTACTTACAATTAGTACCTGCAAAAAAAAGTCAGGTAAAATTAGAAGCTCCCGAGCAACTAAGATTAAGAATGGGCGAAGGAGAACAAGGATTGAAAGCAGTTGGACCAGCACATGAGGAGATTTTTCATTACTATAATGAACCAAAAGAAAAAGCCGACGTTAAAATGGGCGGCTGATTTTTCACTCCTCTTTCTTCAAAATAGATAAAAAGGCTTCGTGCGGAACTTCCACGGAGCCTATCTGTTTCATCTTCTTTTTACCCTCTTTCTGTTTTTCAAGCAGTTTACGCTTACGAGAAATATCGCCACCATAACATTTTGCGGTCACGTTTTTTCGTAATGGCGAAATAGTTTCGCGGGCCAAAATTTTGGCGCCAATTGCGGCCTGAATGACGACTTCAAATAGTTGCCGTTGAATCACTTTTTTAAGGCGTTCGGCAAGCTCTCTGCCCATGTCATAGGCATTATCCATATGCACAATGGTAGAAAGCGCATCGACCGGTTTTCCATTGAGTAACATATCCATTTTGACGAGTTTTGCCGGTTCATAACCAGATTCTTCATAATCAAAGCTCGCATAGCCAGAACTTAATGATTTTAATTTATCATAAAAATCGGTAGCAACTTCATTGAGGGGTAATTGATAGCGCAAAATAAGCCGTTCTTCGGAAAGATAGCTCATATCTTTTTGGATGCCTCGTTTGTCTTGGCACAATTTTAAAATATTGCCCAAATATTGCTTGGGTGCAATAATGGTTGCATCAATCATCGGTTCGTAGATTTCCTCTATTTTTTGAGGATCTGGAAAATCAGAAGGGCTTTCAATATCAATCGTTTCGCCCGTATATTTTAGTTTTACTTTATAAAGCACCGTTGGTGCGGTCACAATAGCAAAAATATTATATTCTTGCTCTAGACGCTGTTTGAATACGTCCATATGCAAGAGTCCCAAGAAGCCACATCTGAACCCGAGGCCAAGGGCAACCGACGTCTTTTTTTCTACGGTGACGCTTGCATCATTGAGTGTTAACTTTTCAATAGCATCACGCAATAAATCAAATTCCGTGTTATCAATCGGATATATGCCGGCAAAGACCATAGGCTTTGAGGGCTTAAAGCCAGGAAATGGGGTGACTGTTTGCTTGGTATGATATAACGTATCACCAACGCGCGCTTCCTTGACCGTTTTCATGCCCGTAATAATGTATCCCACTTGACCTGCATAGAGTGCATCCAGTGGCGTCTGATCAGGATACATCAAGCCTAATTCTAATACTTCGTAGTTATTGCCGGTACCCGCCAAGCTCACACGATCACCTTTTTTGACGACGCCGTCTTTAAGGGCTATTAAACAGATTACCCCTTTATATTCATCGTACCAAGAATCAAAGAGTAGTGCTTTAAAAGGCGCTTCAAGCTCTGCATGGGGAGCGGGAATACGTTCGATAACTGCTTGCAGAATATCTTCGATGCCAATGCCGGCTTTGGCTGACGCTTTAATAAGCTCTTCTGGCTTGAAATCGAAGAGCTGTTTTAATTCTAAACCCACACGCACAGGGTCGGCGGCAATCATATCAATTTTGTTAATGATGGGGACAATTGCAAGATCTTGATCAAACGCTAAATAAAAATTTGCCATCGTTTGTGCTTGCACGCCTTGGGATGCATCCACAAGGAGGAGTGCCCCTTGACATGCATAGAGCGATCGGGAAACTTCATAACTAAAATCAACGTGACCAGGCGTATCAATTAAATTCAGTAAATAATGTTGGCCTTGATATTCATAAAACATCGACGCAGTCTGTGCTTTTACGGTAATGCCGCGTTCTTTTTCAACCTGCAGTTTATCTAAAAATTGTTCATGTTTTACGCGATCGGTCAAAGTTCCCGTCACTTCTAAAAGGCGATCGGCTAACGTTGATTTGCCATGATCAATATGGGCAATGATTGAAAAATTTCTAATGTTGGCTGGGCCAAAGTTGGCTAAATTAATTTTTTTTATGTCCATGTGCTAATCCGTTGATCCTGCGTGCTAAAATCCTTTTAGAAATGAGAACTGATTTCCGTTTTTCTAGTGTAAAATATGTAGGTGCATTTGTAAATTAATTTAAATAACCGTTGTGTGGAGTAAAAGTTATAACCTTGTGCAAAATAACTAAGAGAGTTATACTATTTGCATATTTCGTACCAACATAAAAAAGATTTAAGTTTGCTCTTTGGAAAGGTCTCAGATCATGGCACAAAATCAGGAATCAAAAGAACTTATTAAACCGATATTAATTGAAGAAGAGTTAAAATCATCCTTTCTTGACTATGCAATGTCGGTAGTAGTCAGTCGTGCTATTCCTGATGTTCGTGACGGCCTTAAGCCGGTGCATCGGCGCATTCTGTATGCCATGTATCAACAAGGTTTTCATTATAACAAGCCATACCACAAATCAGTACGCGTAGTCGGTGACGTGCTTGGAAAATATCACCCGCATGGCGATCAGGCAGTATATAATACGATGGTTGGCATGGTACAAAAATTTTCTAAACGGTATCCGCTTTTAGATGGCCAAGGTAACTGGGGTTCTGTCGATGGTGATAACGCAGCGGCAATGCGTTATACTGAAGTACGCATGGCCAAACTATCACAAGAAATTTTAGAGGACCTTGATAAAAAAACGGTCGAATTTGTACCCAATTTTGATGAGTCGACGATCGAGCCCGTTATTTTACCAAGCAGACTCCCTAATTTGTTGGTAAATGGTACCTCTGGTATTGCCGTGGGTATGGCTACTGCGGTGCCGCCCCATAATTTAGGAGAAATTATTGACGCATGTCTTGCGTACCTCAAAGATGAAACTATTTCCGATGATGAGCTGTTTACTCTCGTTCCTGCTCCCGATTTTCCAACGGGAGGTATAATTTGTGGACGTGCGGGAATTGTTCGTGCCTACAAAACAGGTCGCGGTAATTTAATATTACGCGGTGTTGTTGAAACGGAAGAGACTAAAAAAGGAAGTGCGCTTATTATTACCCAATTGCCATACCAAGTAAATAAAGCGGAACTTATTATTAAAGTTGCCGATTTGGTAAAAAATAAGGTAATTGAGGGTATTTCCAACATTCGCGATGAATCAGATAAAAAAGGAATGCGCGTTGTTATTGAACTCAAAAGAGGTGAAATTCCTTCAGTGGTATTAAATCAGCTCTATAAATTTACCTCGCTCCAGACAAGTGTTTCTATTTTAATGCTTGCGTTACTTGACACGAAACCGCTTATTTTTAATTTACGTAGTTTGATTCATGAATTTTTAACGCATCGACAAGAGGTTGTTTATCGTCGTACGACATTTGATTTGCAAAAAGCACAAATGCGTGAGCATATTTTGGCAGGGTTTATTATCGCGCTCAATAATATTGATGAAATTGTTGCGCTTATTAAAAAATCACATTCTCCCGAAGAAGCAATTGCGCAGTTAAATAAACGATTTTTGCTGACCGTCGAGCAAGGAAAAGCAATATTAGAAATGAGATTGCAACGTTTGACTGGGTTAGAGCAAGAAAAAATATACGAAGAAATGGAAGAGCTTAAAAAAACGATTGCTTTCTTAAGGCTTATCTTGAGTGATAAAGAAGTGCTCAAACAAGAAGTAGTAAAAGAGTTAGATTATATTAAAAAAGAGTATGCTGATCCTCGCCGTACGCGTATTGAAGGGCCGATTGATATTTTGACGGAAGCGGATTTAATACCAGTAGAAGAAATGGTGGTAACACTCACCAAAAAAGGATATATCAAGCGCGTTCCGTTAAGCACGTATGGAGTTCAGCATCGCGGTGGCAAAGGCAAAATGGGCATGGCAGCGCTCGAAGAGTCTGATGATATTATGCAAGACGTGTTCGTTGCCAAAACGCATGATGAGTTGTTGTTCTTTACCAATCTTGGTCGCGTCTATAATATGACGGTATTTGAAGTGCCAGAGGGTTCGCGTACGGCAAAAGGGCGTAATGTCGTGAATCTATTACCATTAACGTCTGATGAAAAAGTGGTTAAACTATTGTGCTCTTCAGATTTGAGTGGCAAATTCTTAGTTATGGTAACCAAAAATGGTATTATTAAACGTACTGATGCCACCGAATTTGACAAAATTCGAGCAACCGGAATTCGTGCGATAACATTGCGTGAAGGTGATGAACTGGTGTATTGTGCGCTCAGTTCAGGCCAAGATTCTATTGTATTGGCTACTGCAAAAGGACAGGGAATACGGTTTAAAGAAACTGAAGTCCGTTCTATGGGCAGACAAGCATCGGGTGTAATGGGCATTCGACTACGCAATAGCGATTACGTGGTGGGCATGGAAATTATTTGCGATGACCGCGATATTTTATTTGCAACCGCGCATGGGTATGGTAAACGAGTAAAAGCGGAAGATTTCCGGGTTGCGCATAGAGGAGGCTATGGCGTTCGTACGATACCAACCGATGAACGCAATGGCTTAGTAATAGGCCTAGCTGCGGTGACCGATAATTCAAATGTGCTCTTAATTGATACTGCTGGTAAAATGATTCGGCTTTCTCCAACTGAAATTCGAACTATGGGCCGTCAAGCAAAAGGCGTACGTCTTATTAAGCTTGATGATGATCAGGTGCTATCGTCAATAGTTGCTTTTGAAGAAGAAGCGAGCGCAAATGGGGATATCGAAACCCATGAAAATGAGAATAAGCCTTCGGTAAAGGTTGCGCCACGAGACTATGAAGATGAGCTCCTTTTTGATGTGCATGAAAATTTTAAATTTGTAGATACTGAATCTGACGATGAAGATTCTCTGACACAAATCGACATGGAATAATGTATAACCGTTCTTTTGAAATTTGAAATAGATCTAAGTCCGCAAGTAATTTAAATTATTTGCGGACTTTTTTTACCGCAAATTCATTTAATTCACTCAAGTAGGAATATAAATAATTATATTGCTATTGTAGCGCTAATATCTATAATAAATATTATTTCATCCCCAGAAAACTCTGGCTTTGCGGCCATGTGTGGGGTTCATTCACAGCCGGCTCATTTTTTAAGGATATTAGCATGAGAACGTTAACGTTATACAGCATCTTATTAGCTATTTTTTTACAAGTATCATTATCTGCAATGCAATCAGAAAAAGATAGTGCACATACTGATGATAAAATAATGTTGGAATCAAGCGACGGAGCACGTTATGCCGTTTCTAAAAATATATTAGAAGAATCACCTGTTTTAAAAGAATGTTATGAAGGTGCTCATGATCATTTAATACCAATTGCAGGATTGCGTGGTGAGCAAATTTCATTATTATTGCCCTATTTAAAAAGGAAATCCACGGCTGATTTAGAAAGATCGTTATCGGAAAAAAATCGCAGTGAATTAATTTCTGTTCTCAATGCTGCCAATTATTTAGATATTAACTTCTTGCTTGAGCCGTTGCAAAAAGAATTGGCTTGCAGGACAGATGTTGACTGTAAAGATTTGGCAAAGTTGAACGATAATAACCAAATCGATCTTTCTGCTGAAATTGTTGAGAAAAACACTA
>JANWKD010000056.1 GCA_025451595.1 Candidatus Babeliales bacterium
AAGCAACTTTAAAATGATCAAAACCTTTTTGTACACGATATCTAATAGCACGATTGGTAAACAGTGAAGCGAGACATTTTTTATACGCTTCTAGGAGCGGTTGATCACCTTCAATATTTAAAAATGTTTCTTGCTGGCCTGCAAATGAAGCTCCAGGTAAATCTTCGGCGGTAGCAGAAGAACGAACTGCCACCAGGCAATTTGGCTGCTGATAGTAGTGTGAAAGTTCAGCGTATGCTTGTACAATTTCTTGAGCTAGATCATCGGGCATTAAACTTTGATAAAATAAATTCCTAATCTTAATTCCAACGTCTTCAAGTTGCGGTAAATTATCCCCCGATATTAATGCTAAATATTTTTTCAGTCGTTCTTGTATTGCATTGTGCTCTATAAATCGCCAATAGCCCTGCACGCTCACCGCAAAGCCATAAGGAATTTGTATATCATACCGACCGAGATCCGTAATCATTTGTCCCAAAGAAGCATTTTTACCACCAACGGAGTCTACATCAATCAGAGAAATATCCTGAAAATTTTTAATATATTTCATTATTCTTCGCTTTGATTTTTTTTATTTTCTCCAATAGATAGTAGGAAGATAGACAAAAAACGAGCAGAAAATCAACAATTGCTATTTGAACACAATTTTTCTATACTAGAAAAACGAAGTATCTAAATTCGTTAAAACAATTAGATAACTGAGAAGAATTAATTTATGGGCTTTACGCCTCAATTTATACCTAAAGGACACTAAAAAACAGATGCATGCTTTCAAAGGAGCTTTAATGACTAACCAATGTCTTTCTTTACTATATGGTCATTCCGTTCATTTCTTTTATATCAATTTTTCATGCATGTTCATGTGTTCCGCCTCTATTATGGCCTTAATGGCCGCCTCTTATATGTTAGCAACCTGCTAGTTATTTATATTTTCAAATCTTACGTATCAATTATTTTTGTATTTTAAGGAACTTATTTATGAAACGTTTTTTTCAATCGCATACCGTTACTACTGGTCTTGCTATATTTTCTATGTTTTTTGGCGCTGGAAACCTTATGTTTCCCATCAAGTTAGGACAGATAGCTGGAAATCAGACTATTTATGCAATTTCTGGTCTTTTAATAACAGCCGTTTTATTGCCTCTCTTAGGTCTCGTTTCTATCATATTGTTCAATGGCAGTTATAACTCATTTTTTAACAGAATGGGCAAAGTACCCGCTTCAATTGCAATATTTTTTTGCATGCTCATCATCGGACCTCTCGTTGCAATGCCCCGTATTGTCACGTTATCGCATATTATGATAGCGCCATTTATTGGTGATATATCGTTACCAATTTTTACGTTGCTTTTTTTAGGGCTGACTTTTCTGGGTACGTATAAAGAAAGCCGAATTTTAGATTTGCTTGGTTATGTGATTAGTCCTGCATTGCTCATCTCGTTAGCAATCATTATTGTAAAAGGCTTTTGGTTTGCGCAAACGACTACTTCTACGAATCTAACGCCTTCTGGGGCATTTTTAGAAGGGTTGACCACCGGTTACATGACGTTAGACGTTTTGGGAGCAATATTCTTTTCATCCGTTGTCTTGAATATATTGAAAAAAAATATAGCAAGTAACAATCATTCCACATCTGCTTTTGCATTGACAAGCCTTTATGCAGGTCTTATTGCTACGACGATTTTAGCATTTATTTATATTGCAATGAGTTATTTAGGAGCGTACTACGGTACCGATTTAATGAATATTAATGAAGGTCAAATATTTAGTGTCGTTTCATCCAGAATTTTGGGAGCAAATGCTGCGATTATTATTGCAATAGCAGTCCTCATGGCCTGCTATTCAACTATTGTTGCACTCGCAGCAGTTTTTAGTGAATACATACAAAAAACAATTCTTCGTAATCGCATTTCTTTTCCGGTTGCATTATTTGCTACCTTGTTATTGACTGCAATTACTTCCAATTTAGGTCTTTCTTCGATATTGACTTTATCTAAACCAATTATTTTAATAACATACCCTTCGTTAATTGTTCTTACGTTGATGAATATTGGTTATAAGCTATTTGATATTAAAATCCTCAAGCCGATTATATTTATTACCCTATTATTATCGATAGCAGGATATTTTTTCTGGTAAACATCATGAGGGCCTTAATAAGGCCCTTTATTTATTGAGTTATTTGAACAAATTCAACCTTGCCTTCCTCTCTCCTATCAGAACCTTCTCTGTATTTTATACCAAATTGAGTTCCTTTGTTATTAAATGCCATTTCTTCAATGAAAAGATGATTCAATGATTCTTGGGGCATTTTAAACTCATGCATCATAAAAGGTTCTTCTTGATTGGAATGTAAAAAAATAGTTTTATTGCCAACATTCAATGCAAGAACACCTTCATTAGAAAGAGCAATTTTTTTAAACATCAAATATTTATACCATTTACCATTATCAATATCTACGAATAATTCATTATAATTTCTATACGTATAACAATATTCGTCCATATTACTTTTTATAACTGCTTGGGAAAAAATTTTTGGCAACGGTTTAAAACTGGCTTTCATTTTTTTAAGATCAACTATCCAAATACCGTTCGCACAGCTATTGTATTTAACCTTCAATACTTGTAATGCTGCCAAATATTCCTGATTGGGAGAAATGGTAAACATTTCAATCGAATTTTCAAACGCATTCAAATCATTTTTCATTTCATTATCATCAGTAAATGAAAATTTACTAACCTTTTTTACCGACGTTAATGGTATAGAGCCCAAAACCAAATCACCTGACTCTGCAATTGAAAGTATGGAGTTGCCATACCGAATTCTTGAATGTTTCACATGAACATTTACATTATTTATTCTTTGCATGATTTCTTGATCAGAGCTTTCTAGATTATTTGACGATGAAGGACTGCTTTGACCAGCATAAGAGAAAAGTTTATTGATAAACTGCATTCCGTTCGCAGAGTAATGAATAAGTATTAAACAAAAGAATAGGTACTTCATACTTTCCTTGGCTATTTAACTTTAGAACTGATTATTTGAAGTAGTATAACAATTTATCAAAAGTGATGTAAGATAAATATGGACGTTACGAATGGTGTATGATTATAGCAACATTCATTCTAGCATTGATTATACTTGTAAAAAATAATTTTTTTTCTAAACTGATTAAAAAAGATATTTTAACTAAACGAAAGTTTACTTATGAAAAATTTATTTCTAAGCATTACCTTAGTTCCGCTTATTCTTTTAACTGCATGCGGTAAGCCAAAAAAAGTTGTTGTCGTAGAAGAACAACAGCCAGCAAAAGAATGCCGTATTGAACGAATATCTGGACCATTGTCCGATAAAGAAGTTGCATGGGAAGAAGAGGACTTAAAGTAAAAACAGGCAAAGGATGCTGAAGGTTTGTCATTTCAATGACGAACCTTCAGATAAATGAAGCAATGAAAATATCTTCTATATTTCTCACCATCTTTATTACTGCACCGCTCATAGCAGGAAAATCATTACCAGAGAAAGAGTCAATCTTAAAACCGGTTACGGTTGATCGTTTAATTTCGAACGGATTGATATCATCATATACAAATGATAAAGGACAAAAAGTTTTAGATTTATCAGGAAGGTCACTTGCAGATTTAACGGGAATTGAAAAATTAGATTTAGATAATTATCACATACTTGATTTAAGCAAAAATTCCCTTGAAAATCTTGATTTATTGAGTGTTATTACAAGTAACGACCTTTTAAAAATAAAAATCCTAGAAAATAAAAAAATAGTTACTATATCTGATCAAACATTATTTGACTTACAAGAAAATATACCAACTTTAGATGAATTAAATATAGAAAAAAGTACGTTAAGTGATGAAGTTTGGAGTTATATAGAAGATGAATCACTCGAACTTAATTATTATATTTTATATACACCTCAATGAAAAAGATTAATAATAAGTCCAATTTTGTTATGATCATTTATGACAGCATTTCAAATTCAGTCTTTGAAGGGCAAGTGCTCCAGCCTTTGCTGAATAAAAAAGATCTGTATCAATCATTGACCATTATTTCTTTTGAAAAAAATTGTTCTATCGCAATACCCGCTTCAATTCCCAACAATATTTCCGTTATTATCTTAAAAAAATATCCATTTTTGGGCGCCTTCAGCTTGTGGTGGGTAATTATACAAACAAGAAATATTTTAAAACAGTTTTCGTGTTATTCGATATGCGCGCGCGGGCCACTTGCAGGCTATATTGCATTACGCGCTGCACAACCAACGCAATGCAAAGAAGTTTGCATTCAAGCGCGAGGCTTGCTAGCTGCAGAATACGAATATGTGACCAAAGAAAGCAAAGGGATAAAGCGAATAGTGCATTGCATCAGAACGTGGCTTTATGCACAGCTAGAAAAATCGGTCTATCGTGTAATGCCTGGCCGTATTCCATTCATAATCGAGGCAGTAAGTGTAGCGCTCAAAAATTATCTCATAGAACAACTTAATGTAGACGCCAGCTCTATTTCAATCGCAGAACATGACATCCCTATTTTATATAATAAAGAACAAATTAACGGCTGGAAGAAAGAAGTTCGGCAAGAACTCAGCGTTGATCAAAAGGCTATTATACTATGCTATAATGGCTCGGCAAAACCTTGGCAATGCCCAGATATGGTCATTCAATACTTTTATGATAATTATAAAAATGATAGTTCTTATTTTTTGTTAATCTTAACCCAGGATGTACATATCTTTGAAAAATTATTAACTCAATCTAACATCGATAAAAAAAATTATTGCATACAGCAAATAGAGCATAATCACATATATAAATATTTAGCAGCGGCTGATTATGGTATAATTTTCAGAGAACCACATATTATTAATTGGACATCGCGACCAACTAAAATTTTAGAATATCAAGCAGTTGGATTACCTATTATTCACAACAATACTATTGCAATGATTACAAATAGATCTGATTATGGCGAAACTAAAACTTTACAATAACAATCCGGCAATCATGGCCGATAGTAAATTAGCAAGCGATCCACCAAGCACGGCAAATACCCCTAACTCACACAACCAAGGACGCTTTTCAGGTGCTAATGCACCAATTCCGCCAATTTGAATGCCTATACAGGAAAAATTAGAAAAGCCACACAAAGCGTACGTAAGCAATGCAATCATGCGCGGCGGTAATTCCATTTGAACCATCTGTCCGTACGCAATAAGCTCGTTGACAGCCACTTTAGTACCAAGTAACTGCCCAGCTTGTAAAATATAATTTCCGGTAAAACCTAATAAAAACCCAAACGGTGCAAAAAGATACGAAAAAATAAGATTTAAATTGATTAGCGGGAGCTGAAATGCCAATCCAATATACGCCATTAATGAATTTAAAGATGTTGTTGAATATTCCAAGAGATAGTTAAGCATAGCAAGTAATGACAAGAAAGATATTAACATAGCTCCCACATTCAACGCCAATTGCATTCCATCAGAGGTGCCTTGTGCAATAGAATCTAGCAGACTGGAAGAAGTCAATGAAGTTGTAGCAGATGCTCCCTTCATCGTTACCGACTCTTCTGTTTCAGGGTACAATATTTTAGCAATTAAAATAGTACCAGGAATAGCCATAACGCTTGATGCCAGCAAATGCGTGGATGGTACGCCCATAGCCGCAAAAACTGCTAAAATAGCACCACTAATCGTGCCCATACCACTGACCATAACTAAAAATAGTTCAGATTTAGTCATTGAATGTAAATAATTTCTAATCAATAAAGGCGCTTCAGTTTGACCTAAAAAACTATTGGCAATCGCACAAAGCGTTTCTGCACCCGAAGTTCCTAAGAGTGGTCGAACAACATAACTAATAGCTGAAACAATTTTTTGAACTATACCTAAATAGAACAGTAGAGACATCAATGCACCAAAAAATATAATGATGGGCAATACTTTCAGTGCAAAAATAAAGCCCCATGGCATTTGAGCATTGGTCAAATTTCCAAAAACAAACCCTGAACCTTTATCTGCAAACTCATAAACCTTTTGAATGGCACTTGCTACTGAACATATCATTGTTTGCCCAAGAGAGGTCCTTAACATACAAAACGCAATGACAAACTCTAGTACCAGCGCGTGCAACACCAGACGACTATTAATGGCAGAACGTTTTTTAGAAAAAAGCCACGCAATGCCCAGAATGACAAAAATACCTAAAAGGTTTAAATAACGATTATGCTCAATAAAATAGTTTGTTATCATATATTTTGTTTTCGTAGATGTTAGGGAAATATTAGTAGACTACCACTGAATTTTTTGCTTTTTGCGATCTTCGCGATCTTTAATCATAAGGGGTTGGATAATATCATCAAGGTCCCCCTCCATAACCATATCCAATTTTTTCAATGTCACATCAACTTGATGATCAGTGATTCGATTTTGTGGGAAATTATAGGTGCGTACTTTCTCAGCACGCATGCCAGTGCCCACCATTTCTTTTCGCTTCTGGCTCATTTCCGCCTCTTGCTTTTCCTTTTGAGCTGCAAGCAAACGTGACTGTAAAATTTTCATTGCCTTTGAGCGATTTTTATGTTGTGATCGTTCATCCTGACAAGCAACAACAATACCGGTCGGTATATGCGTAATACGTACGGCAGAATCAGTACGATTGACATGCTGGCCTCCTGCCCCGCCCGCACGATACGTATCAATACGCAAATCATTTGGCGCAATAGAAATATCAACTTCTTCAACTTCAGGCAATATTGCTACCGTTGCAGTAGACGTATGCACCCGGCCTTGTGTTTCAGTTTTGGGCACTCGCTGTACGCGATGAACACCAGACTCATATTTAAGATGTCCGTATACCCCTTTGCCCTGAATATGCAAAATGGCTTCGCGCAAGCCACCTAGATCAGTAGTGCTTGAGTCTACTAAAGAAACGTGCCACCCTTTAGACATACCATAATTCGTATACATCTTAAGCAAATCTGCGGCGAATAATGCCGCTTCTTGACCGCCAGTACCCGCCCTTATTTCTAAGAAAACTGAACTATCATCTAGAGGATCTGCAGGGTATAAAAAGCTTTCAAGATCAAGTTGAGATTTTCTCAATTTCTCTTGCAAAATATCAAGTTCTTCTTTAAATAACTCTTTCAGTTCTTCATCTTCAGTTTGCAAAAGCTGTCTTTTAGCCTCTTCTATCTCATTTTCATACCCAACAATATCTTTGTGCTTATTGAGTAGATTATTAAGATTAGAATGTTCTTTTTGTAATGCTTGGCGGGTCTGATGATCTAACGCCGCATTCGTTAGTTGCTTTGAAAGATCATCGTATCGCTGCTTGAGCTCAATCCACTGAGTTTCTATCATTGTATAATCAAAAAATAGTTATGCTTTTTTCTTTTTTTGATAACGACTTTCGAATTTTTCAATCCGGCCTGCGGTATCCACAAATTTTTGTGCACCAGTATAAAACGGATGGCATGCAGAACAAATAGAAACATCGATATCAGTCAATGTTGAACGAGTTTTGAAGGTATTTCCACACGCACAATGTACCGCAATTTCATGTAGTTCTGGGTGAATTTCTGTTTTCATAATTCTTTCCTATTGATTAATTACACATAGAAACAAATATTAATAATTATCGATATATTTCATTATTACCTAAAATCGATTTCTTGTAAAGGCAACTTATTCTACTTGCGCCAAAAAACTCTGGCTTTTAAGCCGGTGAGCGCTTCATTTCAGTTTCTGCCTTTAAGCAGTTCATGAATTCGTTTAAATGGGTTGGTTCTGTTATCTATTTTAGTTGCCCATAATAACCAATATTTATTTTTAATGACGTCTTTATTTTTCAAATCGGTGAGTATTGCTTGCCCCTCCGGAAAATTTTTCTTCCTTTGCTTAAGCCATTCACGAGCTCGAATCGTGAGACTGATTTCATTTAATTTATAGGGTTTGAATGGTTCACGCGGTTCAATATGCATAAGTAATATGTCTGACTGATTTCCAATCTTTTTAGGAATAAGATCCATAACCAATGGATCATCTGGACAGATATGCTGATGACCTTTTAAGCTTGCTAATAACTCATGATGGCCATTGGCAACACTATATATAAGAAAATGAGTGGTATTGGCGCTACGATCATACCCATTAATAAAAATAGCATTCGGATGATGCAATGAACAATACAATTGAAAACCGGAAAGATCTATTGAATAGATCTTAAATAAATCTGTAAGATCAATAGATCCTAAATAGGTTCCTGAGGTGCAATTAACGGCATCTAATGCAAATTTTTTTCCCGTTGATTCTCCACCCAATAAAACAGTAGTGTCATTTAAAAATTGAACGGCAAGTCTTTGATTTTTATCTGGTAAAAATGATGAATAAAACGATTGAGATTTTACCTTTTCATTGTATTTGAAAAAACACCCCTGTTTTTCTACTAATGCTATTATAGAATGCTCAAATGTATTACCGACAGGTTTGGATTCCAGTACAAAAGGTTTGGTTGGATGTAAATTATATTGCGAATTGTTTGGTAATTTAAATATTCGAGGAACCAAGCAGTTGGGTACAATAGGCATTATTACTTGTTGTTCTTCATGCTCTAAATTGACTAAATTATTACCAACTATAGCAATTTTTTTCTCATTGGGTCCGCTTTCAACAATACCATTAAATCTTTCAACTAAGTCAATTTGATCTGCAGTTAATAATCTATAATTCAAAGAGGTTTTATAGCTCGAAAACCATATTGAAAAATCTCTAATTTTAAAAAAACTGGTTAATGTTCGCTTTTTTGTATCAATATAACTGTTAAGCGTTTTGCTATATTTTCTTGGTTCAAGAAAGTATGATATCTGTTCCTGTATCTCAAGTGGAAGCTTTTTAGTTCTTATTAGAACATCGGTGTGCTTTTCAAGATTTTTCATGGTAAAGGTTTGATTAAAGAATAAGAGAAAAATAATAATAAATAAACGCATACTATTCCTTCCATCATTATTAATCCTTCATAACTCTAATAGTACGAACCATATAACTATACCTAAAATAGCGAATTATGATACTATTCTCTTTTTTCAGCTAAGATACCATTTGAAAAATAAAATAACGCTAATATAATTATATAATAAAGCCTAAATCTCTGACTGAAATAAATTTTATACATTAATCTTATTTTTTTGGTGTTTCGCATATGATAAAAAAGACTACTTTCTGCATATTTCTCATAACTCTTTCTTCGTTTGGTATGGATTTAAGCAATCCAAATCAACTGTCTCAAAAAGCTGGACTAATATTCGAAGCATCTCAACCCATCCCTGAGTCGAATCGACCGCTTCCCCAAGTTGAGTCAACATTTGAAACGCATAAAAATGCTTACATGAGCGATTATGCAAAAAATAATAACTTACTCGCTTTAAGCTTTAACAATCCAGGCTTAATCGGTCCTCAATTTCAATTTCCACCGCATAAAGATAAAAACCATTTAATTCAACAATTTAAACGCTCTTTTGAGCTATTACCTAAAGATCGAAAAATGTTCGATAGAATATTTGCACGGAAATGCACAAAGTGCAATATTATGCTTGAAACTTCGTTAGGAATGAAAAAGCATGTGGATAATTTTCATTACGAAGAAAAAAAACTCCAAGCTCCTATAACCATTTCGCTTATTGATGATACTCCCACCAAAGAACAATCTTATTATCAAGATATTCATGAAATTTATTATCAGATACTTAATTATAAAAACAACTCCGAATTTAAAAGATATTATGAAATACATGCTACCGAGCATAAATTTTCCATATCGATGACACGTCTAAATAATTTTCTTACAATTTTTGCAAAATATAAAGATATCGATATTCCTACCGATACAGCAAAACCTCACGTCTGCACCGATTGTACACAAGGGTTAAGAACAATAAAAGGATTTCATATCCATAGGTGGGCATTCCATTTAGATTCAACACTGAAGGCATTAACAGGTCTATTGAGTGATAAACAAAAAGGATGATTTAAATGAAAATAATTAATATCCTAAGCATTATTTTTTTCTTTATCTGCTTTAATACATGCATAGTGGGCATGAGTATCAAAAAATTGTGTAATTCTAATGAACAACAGTCAGAGCATCAAGCATTGGTAGAAAAACTTATTAAAAAAATTGAAGAGGCAAAGAGTAATCGGAAAGAATATTTCAAATTTCTTGGACAAGACTTAAGTCTTACCGCACATTTATATAATAAGTTACAGCATGACCCTATTTATAGATCGTATACTGAACAACAAAAAATGAATTTCTCATTAGACACATCAGAAAGAGCATCTGAAATATTAAATAACATACCAATTCATTGCAAAATTGAACCTTCTAAACATCAGCTACAAGTTGCACAAGCAGCAACGTGTAATTATTGCCAAATAACTAATTACACAACGGCTGGCTCGCAATACCATACAATGTTACTTCATGCATTCACGGGTACCCAAAATAACCAAATATCTACTACAGCACATATCGATCCTGTAGGCACAGCACAAAATCCTTCTTTTAAGATTGATATAAAAAAACAACCTTATTTATATGATTTGTGCGCAATTCATGATATTTTATCTCTTATGAAGACAAATCCACACGTGCAAGAACAGTATTTACAAAAAGCATCAGAATTTAATTTTAATTTTCCATTTAAAAAAATTAAAGTTTTTCTCACTAAGCACGAACAAACAGTAAAGCTACTATACCCTGTTGTATCAAGTTTTAGTTTACCTGCTACAAAAAATGTTTGTGCTGATTGCAATCTTGGGCTCAATTCTGAAGAAGGATTCGTTTTGCATAAGGAACTGTTTCATGATGAAGTATAATAGACTTTATGCGTAATAATTTTGGGCCATAAATATGATCCAATGATGCGCTATGGTTCGATACAATTTTTCTGACGAAAAACCACTCACCACGAGCGCATTAAGTCGAAATCGCTCATCCTGAGTGTTTTGCGGCTTGTCCGACGTAGCCGGAAGCAAAACGTATCGAAGGATGAAGCGTTATTGCGCATAAGGTCTAATATTATCGTACTGATCATAACTCAAATTGTATCATATTTATACAATATTATTTTGTATAAGGTCTTCTCCAATAACATCAAGCCATATTTTATTCAGCGCCAAAGAAATCTGCAAAAAAATGATACATTGATACAAGATAATTATTTATCCTTTGCATAAATGAACTCTGATGTTTATTCTTTTTATATATTTCTAAAAGCTCAAAAGCAAAATCAATTGTATCAACATCATAAATATTAGATAGTATTACAACAGATAATTTCGTTGAGGTATCGTACAATAAGGCGCTACTATAACCATCAATTTTCCCACCATGAAAATAAACGGGCTGTGACCCTGATTCATCAATAAATAATCCGTACCCTGAACCAACTTTTAATAATTCATTGGTAATAAAATGTGGCTTGGTCATTAAAGCCAGATAATTTATATCAATAATTTTTCCTGAATATAATGCATTATTCCAATTGAGCAAATCCTGAGCGCTACAAATAAGTGATGCTTCCGCAAAAGCAGTACTTAAATTAATATTTGATGCTTGCATAATTTCATTTTTTTTCTTTTTATCAAGAATATAGCCATCAGATAAATGAGGAACTATTTTTTTTACTGAGAATAGCATTTGTTCGTGCGGCACATAAGAATTATTCATTATAGCAGGCTGTAATATATGTTCTTGCATAAAATGCTGGTAACTTTGGCCGCTTGCTGCTTCGATGAGTATGCCTAATAGATTATAACCCGTTCCGCTATATTCATATTTAGAACCTGGTTGACACAGCAAAGGCTTGGTAGTCAAATAATTTAATAATTCTTTTGTACTGTGAATATTCTGATAAAAAATCGAAAAATCAGAAAATAAAACATATTCCGGCAAACAACCGCTATGAGATAATAGTTGATGGATGGTAACCTTTGAAAACCAATCTGGCATTGTCTGAGTCCACCAATTACTTTGTTTGGGCAAATAAATATCAAGGGTATCAGATAGGGATTTAATTTTACCTAATTCTATTAATTTTAATATCGCTGCTGCCGTAAATTGCTTTGTTATTGAACCAATTAAGAATTGACTTGCTATTGTATTGAGCTTTTTCAGTTTATCATTACTATACCCTACTACTTTTTCATAGATCATATGAGTATCGTCAGCAATTAAGACGATGCCACGAAACAATTGTTTTTTTTGATATTCGGTTACTATAGTTTCAAATGTTGTTGCATGGCTACAAATAGTAGTAAATAAACAAAATGTATTCAATATATATATAGCTCTATTACCGAATCGATTCATAACCACCCGAAACGCCATTTTTTGACAACATTATTTGCCAGAGCTGCGCTTTGCGCGCTCTGAACAATCCTGCGCAGGTCAATAAATAATATTTCCACATCCGGTAAAAACGATCGGAGTATTTGTCTTGTAATTGAGGCCAACTCTGGTCGAACCTTTCAAACCAGGCCATTAACGTCTTGTCATAATCAGCACTAAAATTATGCCAATCTTCCATGACAAAAAGTCCTTCAAATGCTTGTGCAATTTGACAAATTGAAGGCAGCATTGAATTGGGAAAAATATATTTAGCAATCCAAGGGTCACCACTAATAGCCGTGGTATCTCTACCAATGGTATGCAATAAAAATAATCCATCATCAGTCAAACAATGATGAGCAATTTCCATATATTGCCGATAATTCTTATAGCCAACATGTTCAAACATCCCAACGCTTACAATACGATCAAACGTTTCATTCAGATCGCGATAATCTATTAGCTTGATACAAACCGGCAACTCCTTACACCAGTGCTGCGCATACTCTGCTTGTTCTTTTGATACCGTAATGCCCGTCACTTGTACACCATAATGTGTAGCTGCATAATACGCGAGCCCTCCCCATCCACATCCAATATCCAGAAGCTTCATTCCAGGCTTTAATTGTAATTTTTGGCAAATAAGCTCCAATTTGTTTTGTTGCGCCTGCTCTAATGTATGTGCATTTTTCCAATAACCACATGAATACATCATATAATCATCTAACATCAATTCAAATAACTCATTACCCAAATCATAATGTTGTTCCCCAATTTCAAAGGCGCGTCTGCCAGCTTGCAAATTAAACAATTTTGATTTAACTAATTCAAAAAAAAGCGGTACGGTAAACTCAATTTTTTTTTCTAATTGGGCCTCAAGAACTTTAGAACACCATTGGTCCAACGCAGCGCAATCCCACCAACCATCCATATATGCTTCACCAAGCCCGAGAGATCCTTGTTGCATAACTCGGTCATACACATTATCATTATGTACTTCAATATCCCAAGGCTGAGTACCATTTATCGAAATATCTGCTTGAGACAAAATTGACTGAGCAATTTGTTGCGTATTCGATTTTTTAAATATAACAAAAGGAATACCTATGCCCATTACCATGAAAATGAGAACAATAAGAGCGGATTTTGACTTCAAAAAAAATCCCTTCCCCTTTTACTTGAAAATAATCTTCTTATTTTCATAGCATAGTATCAGTACATAAATCTATAAAATAGATTGTTTTTATAAAAAAAATCTATTTTTTTGGACTATCTGCGTTGGTCTTTTTGCAATTTTTGTACCATTAAATGCATATTTTTAAATAATGGACCTGTTTTCCATACAAGCCAATATTTGTCTCGAATGATATTCGGATCTTTTAATATCTGAATGATTCTTTTACCCTGCTCGTAATTTTTAGCAGTAGTATCGAACCATTTTCTGGCTGCACATGTCAATAAAAATTCAGATAATGTCGCACGTATCGGTTCTTCAAATGCTATAATTTTTATAAAATCATTAACTGGCATGGAGCTATATTTAGGTTGCATGCGCAATGCACTTAAATCAGTCGTTACTTCGCTTTCCTCCATATCTAATATTTTATGTAATTTTCTATGAACTAAATCGTATAAAAAATAGCGAGACCGATCAGAAAAAAATAATGTTTTAATAAAAATAAGATGTTCATATTTTGGCAAATATTCTAATCGTACCACAATACTGGGAACCTCACATAATAGCTCTAAATCTTTTTTTGATTTGTCGTAGAGATATAAATGCTCTTTATCCGCTGATGCTCCTGCTGCTGCAATTATCAAAGAGTTCTCTGGTCCAAATACCATTGCCCGTACATGATTTAATTTTGGATTCAATACAGTACCACGACTTTCTCCTTGTTTGCATTTAAAAAAAATTTTTCTAACGTCTATTAATTCATAGATAGAAACTAAGTTCAACTCCATGGAATTGTCTATACCCTTTGCTTTTAATGCAAACAAATTTTGCGTGGGATGCAAACAACTTAGATGATCAGATACCTCAAACGGATATTGCATTACCCGTTTTTTTATTTCATATGGGATCTTTTTTTTAGAACTTTCTACCTCATAAATCATCACTCCATTCAAACAAATATTATGTTTATTAGGACCACAATAGTAACGTTTTCGGAATAGTTCTTTTACAGGATTAATGTATTCTTTCTCATCTTTTGTTAACATACAACCCTCAATTTTATAATACAATGGGGCCTCTAGAACTGGCTTAAATTTCATCCTTAACATCATAGAATGCTTAATTTCTTCCTCGATTTCCTGAGGTATTTTTTGTACATTATCGATCAGATTTAAATATAGATCGACTCGCCTCGATTTATCGCTTTGCCCAGAGATATCTGATGCAAGAGGAATTACCGGTAAATCTCTATTTTTCATTGCAAGCGTAGAAGCTGCAGAAAAAAACAGAAAAAGGAAAAGAATAGTATGCATATGACCAGCTCCTTTTGATTATAAACTTCTTTGTGGTTATACTATAAGAAAAAAACAAAAAGCAGTCCATAGTTACTCGAGGATTATCATGATCAATAAAATTGCAGTATTTGCGTTATTATTTTGTCCCTTTTTTTCTTATACGCTCGATCTAAAACAGGTTAGCCAATCTAATTCTGAATTTACTATTTCAGATTTCCCGTATGAGCAACGATTAGAGCTTATGAAAGCGGATATGACTTTGCGGTTCCTTACTGAGTATACGTTGGAATACCATATTGCACTTCCTATTCAAGAAATGGTCAAAGCAAAAGATAATCCTGACATTACCAAAGAGCAACGCGCAATCTTAGTGGGTTTGGTTATCAAAATGCGTGAAAAAGGCTTTTTATTACGTTTACTTGAGAAAAAAAATTGCTTTGAGTATGCCTATTGTTATAAAAAACAACAGCAACCAAGTCAGGAAATTGAGGCTGAAGATCAAGCATATGGATCTATTCTGTCTCAATGTTTCGATATTATTATTTCTCAATCCGAACATCTTGATCAAGCCTATATTTGGGCATACCGCATCATGACATGCAACCCGTATACAGATTATTTATTGGAAGAAAAAGATGTGAAAGAATTTTATGACAATCCGCCCGTGCAGCCCCATTTGCACTACTTTTGGCAAGCTATGTGGCAGAAGTAAAAGTTCAGATTAGAAAACTTGGCCATTCAGAATTAAGTTCATGAATGGCCAAGTTGGAATTTCTTCCTTCATCTGCGCTCTTAATTTATTCTATCAGCTCAAGCCAATGTTGCTCATCTCTTGTAGCGCCATATTGAATATCAGTAAGCATAGAAAATAGTTTTTTGGTCAGTGGACCAACCTGCTTTGAACCGATTTCATATTCTTTACCCTTGTAATGTAGCATGCCAATCGGACTGATTACCGCAGCCGTACCGCAACCGAATACTTCCTGAACAGAACCATTTTCAATACCAATAATTACTTCTTCAATCGCAATTCGTCTTTCTTGAACCACAATACCATTTTGTTTAGACCATTCTATAATTGATTGGCGTGTGATCCCAGGCAAAATAGAATCGGTAAGCATTGGTGTAACCAATATATTATCTATGACAAAAAATATATTCATTGCACCAACTTCTTCTACATATGTACGCTCTACCGGATCAAGCCATAATACTTGCACGCAGCCCATACGTTGTGCCTCTTTTTGCGCTCGCATACTGGCTGCATAGTTTCCAGCAGCTTTTGCTTGACCAACCCCGCCAGATGAAGCGCGAGTATAGTTTTCGGTCACCAAAATTGATACAGGGTTAAAACCTTGCGAAAATAGTGATCCGACTGGTGATAAAATGATAAAGAAGGTATACGACGAAGCAAGCTTTAAATTAATAGTTACTTCTGATGCGATCATAGTTGGGCGAATATACAAAGCAGTACCTCGCTCGTGCGGCACCCATTGTTGATCAGTAATAATCAACTTTTTCAACCACTGAAGTACTTCTTCAACATTGATCTCTGGCATACACATTATAGCAGCAGAACGATTCATGCGACGAAAATGATTAACGGGACGAAATAATACAATGTTATTATTAGCCGCTCGAAATGCTTTCATCCCTTCAAAAATTTCCTGACCATAATGCAAATTCAC
This sequence comes from Candidatus Babeliales bacterium, assembly GCA_025451595.1. Lineage (GTDB taxonomy): Bacteria > Babelota > Babeliae > Babelales > JANWKD01 > JANWKD01. Next base: position 16,569 of record JANWKD010000056.1, read on the forward strand.
GCAAGCCGGATTCATTACAAAGTCCTGGTATGGTTGAATCCGCTGATTATGCCAACCTTGCTCTGCATTCCATTCCATCACAAACATATGACCGGTAAAAACAGTGCCAAATGATTTATTCGTTTGTTTCATATCGCTTCCTTTGATCTGCTAATATCGTTTATTTTTATACATTTTCCTAATACACAAACCCATTTTTTATTACTTGGTACGTTCAATACGTTAAAAAATAGTTGAGAAATAATATTACAAAAGACAAAAAGTCCAAAAAAAATACGTCGACTTCTCGCTGGCCAATGCGCTCGCTTTGGGCTTGTCGTTATAAAAAATCCTAATGCACCAAGAATAGTAATGATGCCAAGCCCCATTTTAATACAATCAACTATATGCATTCCTGCAATATATTCAGACTCATTGGCAGCATATAGATTATAGCTATATGACATCGCCACAAGAATGAGTGATACGTTAAGAGCTAAGAATTTAATTTTATTCATAATAATTTTTTCTAACACATAGGAATGGAGTAACCCTCCATTCCTTGTTATAATTAACACCGTTTTGTTACCCAACTACCAACAACTGCCAATTTCTTCTGATCGTTATCAATGGCTAAAAAGGTTGGAAGATGACCAACCGTATTTGACAAAAGAAACACACCGAGCGGAAGCCGTTTTGCCCGGTATGGCCAATGCGAATGCCGAGAAGCGGTTGCCATAAAAAAGCCCCAGCCACCCATCACTGCACTCGCTGCAGCTCCTTGACGAAGATATTGGACTGCTATTTTACCAGCAGCAATATCTCGCTCACAACAAGCGCTATCATATGACGCAACCGACTTTAAATTGTTAGACATTTCGTGCTTCATACCATATGCAACCTGCATACAATATAAAACAATAAATAGAACTACAAACTGTTTCATACAATTATTCCTATAAAATTCATATTATACAATAAAAAATAGCGAATCCGGCCGGAGTTCGTTTGAATTAAATCTAAAAAGACATACGCGTAATGTCTTAATAAAACAATTCAGGGTTTTTATCGATATATCGATAAAACGTTGGCTACGACAAATGAAGCGCTCATCGGCTTAAAAGCCATCGCGCGGAATTCTTCGAAGCCAAACCCTACTTCGCGATTGATATGCAATCGCTTCGAAGGGCTCTACTTGCCATTCATATCAGACTTAAAAGCCAGAGTTTGCTGGCGAAGTAGAATAAAAGCTACTTATTTGTAGAAACCAAAAAAATTTATAAATGTGTGTTCAAAAAACAGATATATTGTGCTTATCGCACAATAATAGATAAAGATAATCGAGGTGAAATAATAGAATAAGAAGCATACAAAAAAGAAATTGAAGATCGTTTAGATCCCAATCGTTTAGTATGTGAATGTGTTTTCATATCAAAAGACATGAGTAACTCCTCGATAAATAGAAATATATAATTATCGTAATAATAACACATAGAAATATATTTGCAAGAGAATATTTCTAATTTGAGATTTATAAATAAATTTGTTATGATAATTGTATTATGGAAAAAAAATTATTAAAAATTAATCAATCATTTTCTTCCAAAGCAATCCATACTGCTACGATGGCATCTCATTCTTTTTATACCCAATATTATTATTATTTCTATTATCGATATTGGGGATTTATATAAATAAGTAAGAAAAATAAGTAAGAAAATCAAATCCCCGGTCAAAAGGCTGGGGATTTTTATTTATAAGGAAAAATATGAAAAAAAACATAGGCATCGCTATAGCTATTTTAACCCTCGGTGTAGGCTTAATTATTGTACAACGCACAGAA
>JANWKD010000057.1 GCA_025451595.1 Candidatus Babeliales bacterium
CCGTTACTTTAATGCCAAAAGATGTGCGCGATTATCTTTCTCAATTTTTAGAATTTAATAATCCAGAGACCGATCAACGCTTTATTGAACGAACTAAACCAGAAAGACAAAAAAGGGTACCTGAAGAACTGTATAAAGATATATTTCCCGTTCCCAACGTAGTAAGATTTTGTCCTATTCGTACGGGCATCATACTATTGGAAATTGATGTTGACAATAAAATAACTATTATAGATCGAAACCAGAATAAAATATTTTCTCAGAATCTGAGCGTTTGGAGTCATTTACCTGTTATTGGTTTATCTTCTTCCTGTCGTTTGCATGCAACTTGTTCTATACCTTCCTTTCTTAATTCACTAGAATTGCGAATCCAACATATTATTACCAAACAGTACAAGGATATTCAGATTTTTGATTTTGATGATGTCCAATCAATTGATTTTAATGCACAGGATACGCACGTTATGGTCCGAGGAACAGACCATAATAAAAATAAATTAGAGCGTATTATTCAGATTGTATCAGATCAAGAATTACTCCAGAAAAATAAAAAAACATTCGATACGTTTTTAGCACAGAAAGGGATTTGCAAAAAATTTTCAAACTAGATGAAATCTAAATCTATTCGTAATATTAAAAAGGGTTTATGTATGATAAAGAATATAACGTTTTGCCTGTTAACACTCGTCGCTTTTAATAGCTATTGCGCGCAAAGAGCAATTGGCCAAGACCAAACACAAAATAATCAAGATGATAACAAAGCATGGGAAAAAGAACTATTAAATTTGAGGGTTACTGCATTTCGAAAATGGCAAGATGATCATAAAGATGCATTTAATGGGAAAAAAACTGACGATCCTGAAATAGTCAATAGCTATATTTATTTAACGATGTTTGTTTCTGATTATGATAATCGCGTTAAGGATGCCAATTATGTCACACAAGCAGCAAAATTTGCCAAACAGATTTGCCCGCAATATGAATGGTGGGATCAATATTTTCAAACCTATCCTAAAATAAAACAAGGTAAAAGTTATTCAGAAGCAGAGCAAGTTCAATTAGCGCTTGAGCCCGTTATGCAGCATATTGTTTCTGCAAAGCGGAACATTAGTATGTTAAAAGGAGAAGAGCATAATCCTGATACAGTGATTGATTGGAACAAGGAGGTTGAGTTTGTGCAGGCACACATGACGGAGCAGGACAGTTGGTCTATGCTTTCGATCATGCAACGCGCGATGCCGCTCAAGATGGAAGAAGGTCGGGGGTTACTAAATCAAGAGCTTGCATGCTGCAAAAAATGGAAGATCATACCATTGATTACTAAAAAAAATAAAGAGCTGTCTGAATTAAGGCAGGAAGTGGCGCTCAAAGATAGTGAACTAAGTGCTGCACAACACCATACAAATGAGCAAGTTACCTTATTTAATAGACAAATACAAAATCTGACCAATACGTTGAATGAATCTGAAAGAACGGCACAAGCAAAAAATGCTCGTATTGCGTTGGTACATGAAAATGTTAAAAAGATACTTACCGATTGGCAAGCAATTGGAGAGGTGCCTGTATTATTTGACGCGCATAAGGAAATTGCAAAACGTGATGAGCTCATAATGCGGTTAACTAGTTTATTAGAATAAGGAGTTAACAGAAAAAGGATAGTAGTTTTCAAACCGGTGAGAAATGAACCAGAAGCGATTTCATTTCTCACCAAATTCATTGAATGGCACATGCGTAATAACAGCTTTTAGGCAATTTCCCTCTCACATTGTCCCGTTTTAAAAAAACATCAAATTCTTTTTTGCTTTTTTCGTGATGCTCTTCTTGCGTAACAAGAGGGACAATAGAATAGTTGGATTTGGATCCATGAATAGTAACTTGCGTTTCTTGTTTGTTAAAATCAATTGATTTGATTTCTTTGAAAAAGGGAAAATCAAATTCTTGCGATTGGCCGGTAATAATATTATTAATGACTAAAACTTTTTTTGTGCGATCTGGAAGAAAAATATTAGGTACCGGTACCCAGCGTGATTGAATGGTCGCATAACGAGTCCCTGAGGATGAAAGAGCAGCAATAGCAGGCCCTATTGTTTTTGAGAATTCGGTAAGCACAACCTGCTCTTTAATATCACTATTTTTGTAATCTATAATCCGTATACGTGAAGTATGAATATCATACAATTTTTCGAGCAATATAATTTTTTCTTTATTCGGTGAGTACTGTACATGCACGGTATCGTTTCCAGGAAAATCAATAATAAGCCTGGTATAACGAAATGGTGTATACAAATCGCTCGAAACAGTTTCGCGTTGTTGAGTGCGTCGAACGAATTCTGGCTCAGTTTCCCGATCGGGAAATTCAATAAATTGTGCAAGATAATTGCGGACCTCTTTTGGTAATAGATCAAAGTAGATTTTTTTATGACAAAAGTTTGGCTTGGTAGAGTGGTTCATAGCCGCTAAAGGGCTGAAGACAAGCATTATAACAAGAATGCAGTTTTTCATAATAAAAATATCAATTTCTATTGAGTAAATCGTTAAATTTGTTTAAACCCTGTTGAAAATGTGCAGAATCAGAAGCAAAATCATAATCAACTGAATGTACTTCAATTTCACCAGTAGGCTGACGTTCAACGCCTTTAAAGCTACGTGCATCTGGCGCATCATAGGCAGGGAATAGATCATTATCAAATTGCGTTAATTCTATTTTTGCAGCAGCTGCGCTTGTGGTGTCAGCAATTGTTTTTATTTGGAACATAATGCGAGTTTGTTTTCCATTAATCAAACAAAACATGTTGCCATAAGGAATATAGGTAAGTAGTCGATGATAAATGTCTTTTTTAGTAGCATGAATTTTGTCGGTGGCAATATCAATTTCTCCATGTTTTATTCTGTCTAATAATAGATTGAAAGCATTTTTGCTTAACGAGTCATCTTTGGATGCTTGTACACAGAGATTAATAAAAAGGGGTTTTGAAACAGTCATTTGTTTGATAGCATCATCTTCATTCATAGTTTCATTGAAAGTTTGATAATAATTTTTGAAAATTTCTTTTTTTAGATAAATTTTACCGTTCCTACGTTTCCATTTTGGTACATAAATATTATTATTCTTATGATAAAATGATGCATTATTATGCAGAGATATAATTATTTTCTTGCCTTGTTCATCGCGTAAATAGAGATCTTTATTTTTCTCATGCATGGCACAAAAAAATGCGGGAACTGTTAATAGAACAAATAAAAATAGTTGAGTCATAGATTTCTCCTTTTAGAATTTCGTGCTAGTATAACACAAAATAAATGGAATTAAATGGCTTAATTTTAATTTAAAAAGGAATCTTTATGTACAAAAAAATAATATTTGTATTGCATTTAATACTATTCGTTGCATTGAATGCAATGGATATGGAACTCATTGATAATGCAGCTCAAAATAATGAAAATAAAATTCAATATTTTGCCTTGTTACCGCGAGAATTTCGTGATTATTTAGCGCAATCTTTAATCTTTAATAGAATAGAATCAGAGCAAGAGCTTATTGAACGCACCAAAACAGAGACCTCAAAAGTACCAGAGAAATTATATAAGGATATTTTTATATCAGCACCATTTGTTTTTGGCCAAGGGAGGGCTCCTACGTTAACCGCATTTTGTCCTAATCACGCCAAGATAGCTATAGTAGAACGACCGAGTGGTAACTCTAAACCAATCGCGACCATTATTGATCGACATACCAATAAAATTCAATCAAAAATAACGTTACCTAATTTTTGTCGTATTGAGTTAATTGCACTTTCTTCGTGCGGTAGTTTATTGGCACTAAAGCATTTAAAAGTAATGCCAAAGAAAGACTATACAAGAGCCTTAGATAATTATGTTTTTTCGATATTAAACTTAAAAACGCAAAACGATGAAGATATGCAAGAGATTCAGCATCCCTTAGCTAATCGTGTGAATAGTATTGATTTTAATAAACAAGGAACACATATTATTTTTCAAGGTAGCTATCCTTCTCAGAATCCATTCAATTTTTGTTATCAAATTATTTCAAATAAAGAATGTGAAGAAAAAGAGAAAAAAACATTCGATAAGTTTTTGATACAAAAAGGTATCAGCAAAGGACTTATTCGAAAAAAGGATTAAGAATAAAAAATGAAGCCTTTATAAGGAGATTCTTTATGAACTATTATGTATTTATTTTCATCTTGAGCTTTAGTTCGTTACAAGCAATGCAGCTAGCAGACGATCATAAGCAGGAAATTACTGATAATATTAAACGATGTATTCGTAAAAGATATGTTAGTTGTCTTGGATATCTAGGAAAATATTCAGATTGGGCGCGAGGAAATGAAGCATTGGCAACTGATTTAGATAACTTAGGTAGTATTGTCGAGAATGAATACAAATCCATAGATGTCAGACAAGAAAAGCTCGATGATTTTACTGAGAAATGGCATTTAGAGTATATTGAATTCGAGGATGTTATACGTAGGTAATGTGTAACAATACGCACTTCATGCGTGTGGGTAAATACGATTTATCTAGCAGCTCGTGTTAGCAAAGATAAAAGGATAAAGCGTTTATTTTACAAGATCTATTAATTGCTCTTCATTAAATTTTCGAATTCATTGATGACTTGTTGAATATGTTCAAGATCAGAACTGACATTATAGTCAGATTGAAGTTCGCGTGCAGTACCTAAACCATATAGATCTATTTCCATTTTTTTGCCATTGACCAAATAATGTCTACTGCCATAATGAATGTATGGTAAGAGTCGATGAGAGATATCTTTTTCAGTTACACAAACCGTCATAGTATCTGCATCCGCGGTAATAGATTTACTCTTTATTTTGTCTAATAATTCATTGAAAGGACTTTTACTTAAAGATTCATTTTTTGATGCCTGAACACAAAGTTGAACAAACAATGGTATTGAAGCAGTAATTTGTTCGGTTGTATCATCGGTATTCATGGTTTCATCAAATGTTGCATGATAGCTTTCAAACGTTTCTTTCATTAAATAGCATTTGCCATTGTTATAATAAGGATGATAAATATCATCATTTACCCGTCGCCATAAAAGAGCTCGGTCGTAATTTTTCACTCTCTTGCCATTTTCATTGCGCAGATAAAGATCTTTATTTGCTTCTTCAGAACGAACTTCATTTTCATTATTCATGGAAAAAGAAAAAACAGGAATAATACAAAAAATTGAAAGTAGTAATTTCATAAAATTCTCCTTATTTTATCCCCAGAAAACTCTGGCTTTGAAGCCGGGAGATGAATGGCAAAATTCCGACTTCGCCGAGGCTTCGACGGACAGGTCGTTTTCCGGGGTCCCCGACACTGGGTCCCAATCGCAAGATTGGGTTAATACCACGGCTTTTAAGCCGTGTTTGGGGTTCATTAAATCAGTGAGGTTCATTTTTCTGTATTATAACATACAATCAGGTACAAAAAAACTGATGGTGTCAAAAAAGATAGCCTTGTAATTGTATTAAAAACCTTTAATATTTTGTCTCAAGTATCATAATCAACAAAAAGGGTTTACCTATGGTAAAGAATATAACGTTCTCTTTATTAACACTCATCGCGTTTAATAGCTATTGCGCGCAAAGAGCAATTGGCCAAGAACAAGCGCACAATAATCAAGATAGAGAAGCGTGGAAAGAAGCACTAACTCAATCAAATGCAAAAGCATTTGGCATATGGAAAGAACAACATAAAGAGCTATTTAGGGGAAAAAAAACTGACTTAGAAATTGTTGATACCTATATTGGTTCGAGCTATTTTCTTTCTAGAGACAGTCGTTATTCGCAGACAAATATTGAATTAGCGCTCAAGTTTGCCAAACATGTTTATCCAGAATATAAATGGTGGGATGATTATATTAATCTTTATCCCAAAATAGAACGAGGCAAGATCTATTCAAAAATAGAGCAGGTTCAATTAGTGCTTGAACCTATTGTTAAGTCGATTAATGCTACAAAACAGAGCATTAGTATTTTAAAAGGAGAAGAATATAATCCTGATATAGTGATTGATTGGCAGAAAGAAGCTGATTTTGTGCAGTCGCACATGACGCAACAAGATAACTGGTCTATGCTTTCGATAATGGAACGGGCGATGCCGCTTAAACGGGCCGAATCTTTAAAATTAAGCAAAAAATATAGCGAATGCCTTGTTGATCGGTGTGTTATCCCGGTGATTACGAAAAAAAATAAAGAATTGGCTGAGTTAAGACAACAAATAGAACTGAACAATAGTGAACTCAGCATCGCACAGCACCATGCAGATGAACAAGCTATTTTATTCAATAATCAAATACAAAATCTGGCGGATAGATTGAACGAATCTGAAAGAACGGCACAGGTAAAAAATGCACGTATTGCTTCTTTCACTGAAAATCTTAAGCAGACGCTTAAAGATTGGGAAGCGCTCTCAGGTTTAGAAGATACTATTGCAAAACGTGATGAACTATTTATGCGCTTAACCAATTTATTAGAATAGTTTTGTTGCTAAAAAATGAGAGTAGCTTTTTCGAAACTTTATAAAAGATGAGGGATTTAATCCTTCTTGTTTTTAGCTCCTCGAAAGCTCGGCTTTAAGCCGTGTGCGGAGTTAGTTTAGAAATAGTATAACAAAAAAGGAGTTGTATGTATAAAAAGTGCATGCTTGTATTGTATTCAATCATATTATTTTCATTAGATGCGATGGATATAGAAAAAGCTGATGACAATCAATGTAATGAAAATCAGGTTTGTCATCTTGCGCGAGTGCCAAAAGATATTCGCGATTATCTTGCACAATTCTTGAAATTTAACAATATAGAATCAGATAAAGATTTTATTGAACGCACCAAACCTGGAAATCAAAAAAAGGTACCTGAAGAGCTTTATAAACATTTTTTTAAACCAAAAGCATTTATACTTAGTCAAGGCCAAGCACCTGCATTAACGGTATTTTGTCCTAATCGCGCTCAGATAGCTATAATAGAGAATTTGTGTAGTAATGAAGGCTCTCAGTTAATTGTGACGGTAATTGATCGGCGTACTCATAAGATTCAATTAAAAAAATCATTAGATTATTTGGGCGCAATTGATAAAATCGCGCTTTCTCCATGCGGTAATTTGTTGGCGTTAGCATACGAAAAAATAGCGCCTAGCTCTGGTCGTACCGAAGAAATTACCTATGAGAATTGTTTGTCTATATTAAATTTAAAAACAGAAGAAATTTCTTCGATTACTCGTTCTTTTTATTCTATAGAAACTATGGATTTTAATAAACAAGGCACAAAATTCATTATGCAAGGTCAAAATCTTAGCAAGATTCCGCAGTACGAGATATGTCAGATTATTTCTGTTGAAAAAGAAGTTCATGAAAAAGAGGGAAAAATATTCGATAAGTTTTTAGTACAAAAAGCCATCTGTAATGGGTTTGTTCGAAAGAAAAATTAAGAATAAAAAACAAAGCCCTCACTATAATGAAGGCTTTCATAAAGATTTTACACTATTCCAATAGGCTAGGGCGCATTTGCCAACCGTCCTTTAGATTGCCATTTTCATCAATTGCTTCAGGTGGGTATATCGGTGTGCCTTTATCAGAGAAACTAAGAGCAACCGATTGTCCTGCCGGATTTATAAGTTGATGAGAAACAAAAGGTCCATTAACATGGGTATAGGTAACTGGCTTGCTTCCAGTAATAGCACATTTGATTTTTGCAAAAAAAGTTTTCTTATTAGCATTAGGTGTATAAATTATCGCGATATCTTTCTCGCTTTTTTGCTCCATGCAAAATGTTGCGCCAGTAAGAGTTGTTAAAAATAGAAATAGATACTTCATGAATACTCCTTTGTAAATAGATAAACTTGCATTGAGTATAAATGCCAAGGATTGAAATGGCAAGCCAAGGGGGAGTTGCCATATAAATAGGTGGTTGAGCTTGGGGTATCATTACAAAATAGCACATCGGCGTTCATTTTTTGTATGGTTATGAACAACTTTTTTAGGAACAAAAAGCGGTTCGTGCCCAAATTGTTTCCGAATTTTATTTAGGTTACTGATAAGTAAAGGAGTATGAAAACCCTCTCCTCCTTGATATATTGGATGTGCGCCAGCAGCTACCAAAAGCGTAATGATGTTATGAAATTCTTCATAATACGCTTGTTTTAAGCTCTCATTCTTTTTATTTTTTTCTAACATGGTAAGGCACGTTTGAGTTGCATAACATAATGGCGTATTTGCGGGAGCAGATCGGTTAAACGATGTTTGATTGGGATTTGCACCGTTTTTGATAAGTGCTTCGACTATAGGAAAAGAATTTACTTTAACCGCTTCAATTAAAGCGGTTGTTTTTCTGTCAGACGAAAAAGCGTTTACATATTCAGAATCGGCTTGATGATGACTCAATAAAAGAGCAGCAATATCCTCTCTTTTTGCTCTACATGCAAGTATTAATAACGTAAGCTCACTTGGCTTTGGTTTGACGATTGCGTTAAAGGATAACGGATCTAATGCCAATAAATCAAATAGTTCAGAAAAGTCCATATTTTGAATCATTTCTTCCGAAATTTCAACAGTAGACGATGATTGTCTACTATTGATTTGAGCGTATTTGGGCTTTGATACCACGCTTGTTAAGTCGTGTGCAGGGCTCATTTTAAATGAAGTTGGAAGAATTGTTAATTCATTATCATCCATTGCTGCTTTTACTTTGGCTTTATTTTTAAAACCACTTAACGGACAAGAAGCGGATCTTGACATAGTTGATTCAGGATCGATAGCATTTATAGAAATATTTAATTCTTTATCGGTTATATCCATACCAATGAGTTGTGTCATTTGTATAGGTAATAGAAAAAAAGCAAAATATGTAATCATACCATTATTCATATAATCCTTACGGAATAAGAAGCCATATTCCTTTGATTCGAAATTGTAGAGGTTTTTATTTTTTTGTAAATTAATTGTTCTACTTGAGTCAGAAAAGTTTGGTTTTTATGCGAGACGAGGTACTTCTTTTTATATCTCATTTTTTCAAAAATCTTGCATTGAAGTAAGTAAAAGTTATAATATAAAAAGTTTATAAAAAATTTATAAAAGAAAGTAGAATCGCTTATGAAAAAGCTCTTTTTGATTCTTCTCGTTATTATTTTTAACAATTCGTTGTCTATGGATTCAGAGCAATCTTCATCGAATCACGTTTGTCATTTGAATCGTTTGCCATCAGAATTAAGAAATTATCTTTTCTCATTTTTAGATTTGGTATCGGAAACAGATGAGGAATTTCTACACCGTACCGCAAGAGAAAATCCAGTACCATCATTATCTACAGGAGAAGGCTTAAATCAGTTTCAAAAACGACCTAAGTCTATGAAAAATACGAAAGAATTTTTCTCTGCATGCAAAAATAAAAAAAGTTGCCTTCGTGAAATCGAACGCATAAAAGAAGGTTCTTACTATATAGAATATAATTTGGAAATAGTAGATATCCTCAAAAAGAAAACATTCTGCCAAAGCAATGTTAATGCAAAAAATGAAATAATTGCGATTCAATCGAGAGCGCCCGTCTTTGCGTATATAAAAGACAATATATATTTACCCAGGTTTGGAAGACCTGCAACACCCGAAGAATTTAATAACCAATTAATTCTAAAAAACATTATTAATAAAAAAGAAGAAGCATATGATATAGGACATTATAATCGGATTGATTTGATAGGTTTTAATAAACAAGATACGAAAGTAGTTATACGAGGAGTAAGCTTTAAAGGCATCGATTCTTTAGAAATAATTAAAGTAGCTTCTGATGAAGTGCATGCGAAAAGAACGATTGGTACGCTAGAAGATTATCTCAAGCAAAAAGGAGCTTGTAAAAGTTTATCTCGGCGATAACCATACAACAGCAATCCATATTGAAGATGGCTTTTATGAATGGTTAGCCTTGCTCAATTACGTTTACAATACTTCCTTGTGGGCCTTTTTCCACATGAAAATGTACGGGAAATTGATCGCGCATTGATGGTAAATGAGAAACGATAATAATTTTACAAAAGTTGTCTTGAATGCGGTAAATAGCATCCATCATATGACCAAGTCCTTCATCGTCTTGTGAGCCAAACCCTTCGTCAATGATAAGCGTTTGTAATGCTGTACCAGAGCGCCGTGCCAATAGTTTTGCTATAGCAATACGTAGTGCAAAATCAATGCGGAACGCCTCACCGCCAGAAAATAGTTCATAAGGACGAATGCCTGCAGGATCAGAAATTTTTATATCAAGCGTTTCTTTGGTGCCGCCTTTTTTTAAATCGCGTAACGACTCGATAGTTATATGTGATTGCCCATCAGTCAATTGTGACAAAAGATTATTGGTTTCATGTTCAATTTCAGGAATAATATCCTCAATCAATAAGGCTTGTATTCCATCTTTGCCAAAAATAGTGGAAAGGATTGCATAATCATCGATGGTTATTTGTAATTGCATTACCGTTTTTGTGTGCTCGGCATATTCTTTTTCTAATTGTTCAAGCTTTTTGTGTTGATGTTCCCAACTTCCCTTACTTTCTAAAAGCAGTTCTTTTTTATGTTGAATTTCTATGAAGTGTAACTCGAGTTTCTGATGTTCTTGATCAATAGTTTTTTCAATACTTAATTTTTTTTGTAATTGTTCTATAGATTCTTTTAAAGATAGCTTTGATTTCTTTATCGTTTTGAGCGCAACGCAAAGTTCATGTATTTTTTTTGCACGCTCTTGTTGCAATTTCAGCTGTTCTTCAAACTGATTATAATCAAGATAAATTTTATCTAACTGTTCAATTTGGTGTTTAATTTCTTGATATTGTTGATTGCTTTGAAAAGATTTCTGAATTTCTTCTTCGCATAGTATCAATGCTTGCTTAATAGCCTTCAATTGAAGATCGTGTAACCCAATATGTTGCTCTGCATGATATAAGGCATCAAGTTTTGCTTGTTGTTCAACGCGTATTTGTTCTAATCGTTGGAGTTCATTGGTCAACGTATTCAATTTCAGTTGCATTTCGGCGTGTGTTGCAAGAATATCTTTTTGCTTTTGGTGTAATTCGCGTTGCGTTGCAATAAATTGTTTTTTTATATCTTCTTGTTTTTTTAATTCTTCCAACTGTGCGTGTTGGTCAATGAGTATTTTTTTCAATTGAGCTAAAACCGTTGATAATCGTTTAAGCCGGTGATGTAAAAAATGTTCTTGTCGGTGATATTTTGTTTTTAAAAATTTTTTTCGTGCTGCAGAAAGATTTTGTTCACAGAGTGGGCAGCTTGGATTATGTTCATCAAAGGTAAGTTGTTTTTTTTGATCAAGTTGCTGCAATTCGGTATGAAATACATTCGCTTTCGTAAGCCATTTTTGATAATGCGCTTTTCGTTTTTCAAACTGTCGTTCGATGGTGATACTATTGGTATTATCCGATATAGTTGCGATAGAACCATTAACCTGATTTATTTGAACAACAAGAGTATGCTGTTGTTCCTCTAACTGCTGTAGTTGTTGCTGAATTTCAACAAAAAGTCGTTTTTTTTGATCATTTTCTATGGTAGCCAAGTCCAGTATTCGCTGTTGTTGCTGAATCTGTATCTGATATTGTGCATAAAGCTTTTTTAATAACTCTTGTTCTTGCTCTTTTAATTGTAATGATTTTTCTTTGTGTGCGATATGTTGTTGAATTAATTGCTGTTTCTCTTCTAATTGAATGAAGAGAGCTTGACGTTTTTTATCGATATTTTGTATATGATTATATGATTTTTTTTGACGATTAATCGTTCGCCATTCTTGATGAATAGAACGTAAAATGGCCTGCTGACTATGCTCTTGAGTAGAATATTGCTCTTGTTGAAATATGTTCAGTGAAAGTTCTTGTTTTACCTCAATAAGTTTATTTTTTTCAATTATTAATTTATTCAGCTCATTTTTTATGCTTTTTTCACGTTCGTTATAATGAGTAATCTGTTGTTGAATATCATTAATCTGCAGTTTAATTTTTGGTAATTGCTCAAGATCCTTGGCAATATGGCCCTGTACCGCCATTACAGTTTGCAACGTTATTGCAGCTTGTTTGGATTTTTCGACAGCAATTTTACGTAGCGATTCGTATATTTGTAAATTAAGCATGCTTGCCAATATTTCTTTACGTTCTTTTGGTGTTTTTTTTGAAAACTCATTTGCATTTCCCTGTCGTAGAAATGCTGAGTTTATAAAAGAATCATAGCTAATGCCTATCATTGATTCGATATATTCTTGTGTTTCACGAATAGTTTTAGTGGTTAATGCTATGAATGCGTTTCCTTCATGTTGGTAAACGCCGACCTCTACGCTTGCATGAGGCTTACCGTACGTATTTGTAAACTCACGCTTGATGCGATATCGTTGTTTATTGCATTCGAAATCAAAAATCACCATCATATGAGTTTGACCGAGCCGCAAGAGATGTGAGTCTGCTTTTGCAGTACCGGTAATTTTGCGCGCTTGTCCCCAAAGCGCCCAGGTTATAGCATCAAGGAGCGCTGACTTACCATGACCATTCTTGCCTGTCAATGCAATAAGGTGATGAGGCTCAAAATCAATAGCTTGTAACTGGTTACCATAACTTAAAAAATTTTTAATTTGTAATTTCAGTGGGATCATTCTATTTTCTTATATTTTATGTTTTATCTGTATTCTATCAATCTTTCATCCAAAAACAATTATTCTAGTTTTTTATTACACGAACATGTTAAAATCTTAAAAATAATAGAAGGAAGGGGACAGTATGAAACGAGTTTTATTTTTTTTGGTTGCTATTCATTGTGTAACAACTATCGGGATGAATAAAGAAGTAACGTTCGGACAACAAGAATCATCAAGTTCTTATCAGGAGAACCAATTTATTAATCTCATTGCCTCAATTAAATCAGCAGACACTGAATCTATTAAAGAGCTATTATTATCGCCTTATTTAGAGGTAGCCATTCAATCAGATAATGAAGAGTTGCGTGAACGAATGTATGATCTATTGGTTGCATATAATAATAGTAATCAATGTTTTGCCCAACCAAGTTTAAATTTTAGATTAAGCAAGATGATTCTTGCTCTTAATAGTCAGATGCTTAATAAGCAAAAAAAACAAGCAATGACAGCTTTGGATGAAAGCCTTAAACGTAAGGGTAAAAAACAAGTCGATGGATTTCAATTTCTTCCTGCATCGGAATCTCCAGAAGTCTCCGATGAAGAAAACTTATCGATATATGACACCGTTTATTTGGCGCAAGAAGCTATTAAAAAAAACCAAACCATTACCAAAGTTCGTGAAGTCACCGCACAGCTTGAGCAGGATTGTCAGAGCATTCACCAAAAGGTGAATGCAATGCTTGAATTGAAACTTGAAACGGGAGCTATGGCTGGTAAAGACATATATTCAAATGAGCATGAAATTCAGGCACTATTACAGCAAAATATTACCCACATTAATGAGCACTATAACAAAAATAAAAGTCGTATTGAAAAAATTGTTGAAAATATTAAGGAGCTTTCACTCGATAATACAAACGCTCAACAGCAGCTGGAGGAAATTAAATTAATTTTGCAAAAAAAACGGGATAATTGTTGGAAAATGGCACAGCAATTATCGCACAAAAAGAAGGAGTTAAGTAATCGCAATGGCATGCTTTCTGCTCATGAACAGTTGCTTAATCAAGAATTGCTCGATGCTCGCATGAAGCGTGAAGCGCTCATGAATGAAGAAATAGATTTTAATCTACAAGAAAAAGAGCTCGTAAAGAAGCTAGAAAGAATACGTAAAGCCACTTTTGCATTAGGTACGCTTGCAGCTGATGAAGATATTCGTCTTGGTAAACTAACCGTTAATAACGAAAACTTAAGAAAATTGTAATAGTAGCTGATATTTCTCAATAATGTTTTTATTTTATCTCCTGAAAACGCTGGCTAAACCGCAGTACGCCGGTTCATTCTTTTGCTTCTGTTGGTTGCTCGAGTGGAATTTCGAAATCCTCAGGAGTCTCTGATTTTTGCAAATTAGTAACCGCTAACGTATTATCGTTCAAGCTTGCTTGCGTGTCTTTATTCATTTTAACGTAATAAGGTAAAGGTTCTACTTTAATGACTTTGTTGTTTTGATTAACAAGATGCAAAGATTTACCTTTTACTTTTACCTTCAACAGTTGATCTGATTTATTTTTACCTAATTTATTTTCAACATTTTTTTCTTTAAGGTGTTCGTGTATTTTTTTAAATAGATTGACGCGTGAACTGAAAATTAAATTAACGACGTTTCCTACACCACCTTCAGGAAAATGTTGGGCAGAAATATCAGTTCCATTTTGTGATACAAGATTTTGTACAAATAAATAGCTAAAACAAGCTAGGATAAGGAGCAATACTCGTATAATTTTCATATATTCCCTTTTTTATATTTGTTTCAATTAAAATTAATAATAAGATAAAAGTTTTGGATAATACTCAATCATCAGACTATTAATTGAATAATAGCAATAAGGTTGATCAATAGTCAACATTATTGCTTCTCGATGAAATAATTCATTGACGATAGGTAATTGTGACTTTTTTCAATGGCTAATACAGACGCCCTTATAAGCATTTTTGGCTAAACATCTCAGTTTGTTTTATAATGCTTATAAATAATTATATTTTTTATCAACGGAACCAGAATTTATGAACTTAATAATAATGGCTTTTTGTTTTACGTTAACGAGCCACGCAATGCAAACAAAAAAAAGTATAGGCCAATTGTTATTCAAGGATTGGAAAAAAGGAGTATAGC
>JANWKD010000058.1 GCA_025451595.1 Candidatus Babeliales bacterium
TACGGCTATTTGCATTATTTGCTCATTATATGGTTTTTTATCCATAGATTTAATTATAAATATAGTTACAAAATTTAAATTTAAAAAAAATATTCCTATTATTGTTCTCAATGCAATTACCTCTCATTATTTTTAAAAAAAATAGTGAAGAATGTTTTTTATATGCGTCCCAAAAAATTCTTTATGAAAAGATTTCAGAGAATTTTTCATTGAATCATACAATAGTTTATCAGTTAATAAAGAAATAACCAACGAATTGACGTGCGTATATGATTGAATTTCAAAGCCAAAATTATGCATGGTTACGAAATTAATATTGAACTTTTCCCATTTTAACGGTATCGACGTATTATCAAGCAACATGGGTAAATTCATATAGATTGCTTCGCAAACACTTACGGTGCCACATTTAGTGATACATATATCTGAAATCGCCATTAAATCAGAAATATTCTCTATATGGCCTACAATAGTCATCGAAATAGACGGTGGCAATGGCAGACTCATTAAATCTTTTCTTATTTTTTCATTTTTCCCTAAGCAAACGATTACATGTAACGGTAATGAGTTTGTCAAAAGCTCTTGAACATACAACAATGAAGCCTTTGAACCTGCTGCACCCATTAATATTAAAATAATTTTTTTATCAGCTGAAATTTGATAGTTATCTTTTATAACTTGAATATCTTTACTTTCAAAGAACTGTTTTCTTATGGGAAAACCGGTCAATATTAATTTTTCTTTCGGAATTTTGAAATAATCAAAATAATCTTTTATTGATTTGTCATCAAAAGCTAATGTAATTAAGCAATCTTCCTGAATAGTAAAATTTTTTAAAAATGTAGAGGGATTTAGATCGGTAGGAACTATTAAAAAGGGAATTTTTTTTTCTTTGCATACCTCATAAACATAGGAATTAATAATGGGAATATCGGAAATAATAAGATCGGGTTTAACGTTGTCAAAATAAGATCTTACTAATTTTTTAATACTCTTTTTTAAAATATAAAAATATACCAACGAGCAGTGGTACAAAATGTTGGTAAAAAATGGCCATTTCTTTTGTAAAAAATAGTTATAAAGATCTTCTGATTTACGATTTTTCTTTATAAAACGCAATGGATCTATTGCTTGAATAATGGTACCAAAAAAGTCTACCTCCATAATAAAATAATCTCGGTCTAAGTATTCTTTTATCGCCTTAGTTGCACTGATATGTCCGCCACCACTATCGCAAGAAAGAATTAAAATTTTTTTCACGAGATCCCTTTTTTCTCATTATAACATAAAAAAATTTCAACTCTCAATTAATTTATTTCTATTCAGAATTAAATTTTATTCTGCTTGGGTCAACAAACTCCGGCTTTTAAGCCTAAAAGTGAGTGGCAAATAGAACCCTTCGAAGAATGTCATGGATACCGCCCTTTAAGCCGAAAAACATCTTCATTTTTCATAATACTCTTGCCATTCTATAAGGCTATATTGATTCAAAAGATCTTCATTTAACAACTGACCTTCTACGACTTCTGAAAAAATAGTTAATTTTTGGACATTCTTTTTATGATTCAACGTGTTTTGATGTCTGTCAAAATCATGCTTATCCCGGAATGTATATCCGCAACAAGAACCAAACGGCGGTTTTTTATTCTTTTCTCCCATTTGTGTTTTTAGCTTCAATAACTCTTCTTTTGCTTGACGCATAGAGACCTGATGTCTTGCATCTCTTCTTTTGTGATCTAAATATTTTTGTCTATTCTTAAATACCTTCCCACAGCAGATCTGTTCCATAGTACGACTAATGATTTTGTTATTCGTTTGAAAGTTTACTTTTTCTACCTTTGACAATTGATTTGACTTACTTTTATTGGCTAAAGCGATAGTAAAAAATAACATTATGGTAATCAAACAGCGGATCTTCATATAATTTCTTCCTATTTTTAGTTTTATTACAATGCAAATTATACGAAAATTAAAAAAAATTGTTAGAATAAAATAAAAAATTAATATATTGAGTAGTTCGAAAGATTTTTAACCGAGTCCCTAAAATTATAGTATTATTCATAGCCTTCCGGGACTCATTCTATTATTTTTTCGTTTTTATTGCAATCTGAAATTAATCTTTGTTATATTAATTATGAAAAGGAAAAAATAGGTTTCCTTAAATATTTGTTTTACAAAGGAGATTGTATGAAGATTATTTCTTATGCTCTGATTATAGCGGCATTATTTACTGCTGCTTTTTCACAAGCTAAACCAAATAAAATAATTATTATTGAAGATGCACGATATGGAATGGGTGACGTATTGAATACGAACGATGTTACTGATGCGTTTTATAACCATTCAGGCAATCGTTGGATGAATAAATTATTTGGGGACCCGCAACCTGGCCATGGTCCTAAAACATTAGCTATGCGATGGCGTGTAATAGATGGCGATCAGTATGAAAAAGTAGGTAGGTATTTAGATAATCTTGGAATCGAATCTAAGTCGTATGACTTTTCAGAACATGATGATAAAGATGATCCTATAAACGTAGAAATATTATCATCAACTGGACGTACCGGATCAGCTAGCTCAGCTCGATTCATCAGATAAACAATAAGCTTTAAAATCACGAAATATAAGTGATGACTTATATTTCGTGATTCATCATATTCTGCAGCTTACCTCATTAAGCAATGGAATATAAGACTAATTTGCGGCTTACAAAATAATCGCACAAATCATAGCCACATGCAAAAACGAAGAAAATATATAGTAATTTAAAAACAGGAGATTTTTATGAAACGTTTTTACGTTGTTCTCATAGCACTGTTGATTACGCAATGCACTCATGCAACAGTTTACATTATTGAAGGTGCTGAACAAAAAGGTCTATCAGACCGACGTTATCCACCCCAAACAACGCTTTCAAGAAATGTAACAAATCAATTCTTTAACAGAAAAGGTGGAGATAATTGGATGAATGAAACTTTTGGGGATCCTGTTCCGGGTTCCAATAAAGAATTAGTCATTACTTACCGGAAAATAAATAAGGATGAATTTTTTAGTAAAGTAAGCAATTGTTCAAGTTTCAACTATAACAGCCTTCCTTTCACATCTTTAATAGTAAATGATACTGAAGGCATCTCTGACAGGTTAACAAATAAAAAACCTTAACACAATATTTTTGAGGATTACTATTATGAATAAATATTATAAATTTATAGCATTATTAATTTTGTCATCGTCTTATATGTATGCGCAAGATGAATATGTATATATCATAGAAAAAGTCGAATATGGTGTTTCAGGAAAAATGAAGGATGTGACTGACAAATTTTTTAATCGAAAAACAGGCACTCTTTCCCCTTATAACACCTGGTTTAAAGACACCTTTGGGGAATTTGCTGGAACCGATTTGGGTTATGTCCAACTATTTGTTAACTATAGAACAGCTAATACTACTCAGTATGATCAACTAAAAAAATGTCTTGGGGTTGATGATGCAACAATTGCCGCTACCGCAATTACCGAACCACAAAAATTTTTGGGACCATCAATAAAAAAACTTAGAGAAGCTAATAGCAAAGGTGAAGGTATCGGCGGTCTTTAATAATTTATAAAAGCCGATACTGTTTATTGGTATCGGCTTTTATATTATTTATACGCGTCCAACTTTGAATGTTATTAATTTTTGTGGATCAAGCACTTTTTTTACTGCTTGCTTTACGTCATCAAGCGTAATAGCATCTAATGTTAGTTTTCGCTTTTCATAATAATCAAAAGGAAAATTAAAATGCGCTATTATTTCGAATGCTTTAGATATTGAATTATTGGTTGAATACGAATCGTTATAATTATTCAAGATCGCTCTTTTTGCTTCATCAACTTCTTCCTGCGTCAACGTATCAGCTACCTCAACAATTGTTTTTTGTAATATTTCTTCTAACTCTTGAACTCGATCAGGAGATACGATTGCCATAATAGACGCTATTCCGGGATAAAAGTCTGCATTAGTCAGCATGTCAGCACGTAACGTATAACAAATACCCGTTTTTTGTCGAATGTTAAATAATCGTGAGCTCATACCTTGACCAAATATTCTATTGAAAATCAATAACTTATCATAATCTTTATGATTTCTGTCCACGGACAACCCAACTACATTAAAGATAATCTGATCTCGGTTCATATACGCAGTAATAGTATTTTTTGTCGTATTTTTAACTTCTGGATATTGTATATCAACAACCTTCGGACCTTTCCAATTACCAAAAGCTTGCTGAATAAGCTTGTTAATATCATAAGAATTTAAATCACCGACAATAATCAACGTCGCTTCTTGAGGAGTAACATAGGTCTTGAAAAACTGAACAATATCTTTACGGGTTATTTTCTCAAGACTTTCTTGCGTACCAATACTATTTTTTGAAAGCGGATGGCCTGCGTAAATAGATTCATAGATTAAACGATCTGCAATATACCGTTCGTTATCGGATGATTTTTTTAATTGATTTATAACTATAGAACGAATTTTTTCAATAGCCTTTTCATCAAACGTTGGTTTTTGTACCAGAGATGCAAATAAAGTTAATGCTTTTTCAAAATCTGCGCTTAATAAATTCATACGAATAGCGCCAGGCTTACAGCTTAATTCAATAGCAAGGCTCTCAATTTCTTGCGCAAAAAGGAATCCTGGATAATCATCGGTTCCTTCGCTTAATAATGAGGTCATCATCATATATAAGCCAGGAAATTCAACCGAGTCATATAATTCATTCGCTTTTAATATCAAACTCATATGAATTTTAGGAACATTACTATTGTGATAATAAAGTACCTTTAAGCCATTATTTAATTCAAATTGTATAGGCTTTGGAAATTCCCAATTTTCTTTTTCTTGAATCGCAACCTCGTGTACGTAAGAGGGTTTTTCTACTTCTGATTCACGAATTTTGCCATCTAAAATTCTTTTGTCTTCTTGATCAGATCGCTGTTGAATTTTTAGCCATTCATCTTTTGAGTCTTCTGGTAGCGGCAATACAATACCTTTTTGCATAACTACTGTTTTACAATAATCTTTAAGTAAAGATACAATTTCTTGTTCAGCTTTTTCAGGCGTATAATGTAATGCAGAATATAGTTTATTTTCGTCACCGGTTGCCAGGTAAATTTCACTCAAATAGTTTGCTTGTTGGCTATTATCTTCAAACAATGAATATAATGACGATTGCTCAGTTTTAATTAATTTATTTAATTCTTGCGCTGGGATGCCATTCGCAATTATTTGCTCAATTTCCTGCATAATGAGCTTAACAATTTCATCAATTGCTTCACTATTTTTGGGGTCTATGGCAAAAAACAACATATCAAAATCAAATAAACCAAAATTAAAAGCACTTATATTGTTTGCCAATTCCAATTCTTTAACGAGCTTTTTATACAAACGAGAATCTTTTCCATTCGCAAGCAATGTTTGAACCATGTTAACTATAAACGGATTGATATCTTTTAATCCTGGTATTACAAATCCCACCATGCATTGCGGTTGCTTAACATCTCGATATAACAGGGTAGTATGAGCAATTAAATCTTTATTGAGATAAAATTCATCTTTTTTATAATGTAGGTTTGATGGAATTGCTCCAAAATTAGATTCTGCTTTTTCAAATACTTCTTCAGGATTTACATCACCGACTACCGTCAAAACCGCGTTATTTGGAATATAATGTTTTTTGTAAAAACGTACTAAACTCTCTCGTTGTAAATTCCATAAATCCTGTTTATAGCCTATAATTGGATTATGATAGGGGTGATCGGCAAAAGCTACCTCCACTATTTTCTCTGCTAACGTACGGAAATGATTATCTTTGTACATTTTCAGCTCTTGAACAACCGCCTTTAACTCGGAATTTAATAAATCTTGTTTAAATGTACAGTTATTCATACAATCAGCTAAAATTGGCAATACGCGATCCCAATGTTGAACCGGAATATCAAAAACATAGGCCGTCGTATCGTATGACGTAAATGCGTTACAATACCCTGATAATTTATGCGTCGTTGCTGGAATATCGGACTCAGATAAAATTCTAGTCCCTTTAAAAACCGTATGCTCTAAGAAATGAGCTAACCCTTTTTGGCCATCCTTTTCATCTGCAGAACCTACAAAATAACGTAAATTTACCGCAACCTTTTGAGCCGTTTTAACTGGTTTTACTAATACAGTAAGTCCATTTTCAAGCTGCTTTTTATAGACAATTGGCTGATTTTTAGCCATTAAACCTGAACCAATTGCCGGTATTATTACTAAAATTGACTTCGATAAAAAGTTCATAATTCCTCCTGATAACATAACTTTATTCTCCTTTTATAATATACTATTTGTAATATAAATCAAGCGATTACGCGAACTATTTCAAAAAAGTTACCCTTTAGAAGCCTCTCAATAAAGCGCTATAAAGCCCCTTTACTTATGAAAGTCTTCCAATTTTAATGGTCACTAACTGATCGGTATGAATCAATTTCTTAACGGCTTTTTGAATACCTGGAATAGTTATTTTCATATATTTTTGTGCTCGATTATCAAAATAATCAAATGGCAAGTGGTAACGGTTTAAAAATAAAAAGGCCGAAGCAATCTGTCTATTTGTTTCAAAATGATCAACAATCGAATGAATAAGTCCATTGCGAGCGCCAGTAAATTCCTCGTCAGTAATAGGATCTTTTACTGCATCTTCAATCGCTTGCAAAATTGATTTTTTTGCCTCTTCTAGCCTATCCTTTGACACAATTGTTTTAATAAATATCATACCCGGTTGCTCATCAGCACGCGCAAGTAACGATCCTCCGATGGTATAAAAAAGTCCCGACTGCTCACGCAAGTTAAATAGTCTTGAACTCATAGAACCAGAAGCTCCACCGGTAAAAATTTGATCAAATAATAACAATGAATCAAAATCAGGATCTAATCGAGAAATGGACAAACCGGCAAAAGCAACGGTTATTTGATCACGATTAATATGATAAGAAATTTCTTCCGCTTGAACAGGACTCAGCTTTGGCAACGGTAACGAAGGAACTTCAGGGCCCTGCCAGTTGCCTAATGTTTTAGAAAAGAGCGACTTCAAGTCATACTGCTTCAAGTCACCAACTATCGCGATACAAGTAGAGCGAGGCGTAATGAAGGAATTATAATATGCCAGTAAATCCTTACGAGATATTTTATTAATTGATTCGAACGTGCCCAGCATATTTTTACTATATGGATGGTTATTGTATACTTTCTCTTTTGCCAATTGACTGACAAATTGACTCGGCGTATCCCAAAAATTTTGCAAGTCCGCAAAAACTTGATCACGTATTTTTACAATAGATTCTTCATCAAATACCGACTGCGTAACAATATCGGTCAAAATTGACAACCCTTTTTCTAAGTCATCAGCCAGTAAATTCATACCAACGTACCCAGGCGCAGCTTCAATGCTCATACCCAATGATTCAACTTCTTGAGCTAATGCAGTTGCATTGTATCGTTGAGTACCTTCAAGAAGCATATGACACATGAAGTTATGCGTTCCTGGCAGATCTTCTGGATCATAATAATGCTTACCTTTAAATTCCATTAATAGATCAATTTTTGGAATATTAGGATTATGA
>JANWKD010000059.1 GCA_025451595.1 Candidatus Babeliales bacterium
AAATTTGAATCTACTACTTTTGATCGGGATGTTAGCTGCTTACTCTGCATCTAGCACTGCACATGCAATGGATGAAGATCCTACCCAAGAAGTTGAATCTATTGATTTGACTGATAAGCAAAAATCTATTTCTGCGTATTTTATTCAACAAATCAATGAGAGTTTGCGAAACTTTTCTACTGAATTGGATAATCAATTTAAAGATGAGTTAACTTGGTTGCAGACCAATTATTCTGATGATATGCAAAAAGGAGATGAATATATCAACGCTATCATGCAAGAGTTATATTCTTTTTTACAAAAAACAGTTGAACAGATCAAATCAGAATTAGAAGAATCATTGACAGAGAATGATGAACTTATTTTTGTAGCTGAACTTTGTAATAGCATGAACAGTAATATCCCAGCAATTGTGAACCAAGTGACAATTGAATTTAAAAATCAACTGAGCAAGCATAACCAATTAGTAAAAATGAGTAAGCAATAACATAGAAAAAAAGATAGGAGAAATCGTTAACGATTTCTCCTATTGTGGTATGTAATGAATGCAAAAAATAGTTCTACTTTTTTTTATTTTTCATACCATAATCTTTGCACCGTCTGATCAAATTTTAAAATCTATTTGCAAGCGGATGAGTTCATGGCCGGTGCCATACAAATACGTATCTCCTGTTTACGCGATAATTGCAGATCAAACGTCAGAAATGAAAAACCATCTGCTTTTTGGAGAATCAGAAAATTCTTTCAAGCAATTACTGAAGCTACTATTTCATGTCACCATTGGTAATGAATTTCGTATTACCGCGCATGAGCCTTATGTACATTTTACTCCTAAAACAATGATTATTCTTATTAAGGCGATGCTGAAATTGGGAGAAAAAAAAGAAGTTGGTAATCTCGATGTTCGTATCGAAGAAATCCGTTCCACTTTTAAGGGCAATAAAAATCCTTCACGATTGAAAAAGCTATTTCAGTTAATGGACCAATCAATCGCGCAAGAGGAAAATAAACAACTGCGAAAACATGTTACATTACACGCATTAATATTATTTTTATATTTGAAAGCAACCACTGACCAAGAATTGTTGGAATATGAGCATGAGATGACTCAGTTAATGGATTCGGCTATCCCCCATCTATTGCAAGAATCAATTTTTGATCAGGAGCTGGTTGATCAGGTATTCCAACGATTACAATCATATAATGATGCCAATAAATTTACAGGACCAGTTCCATTTTTGAGAACATTGTCTTATAAAAATAATCCGTGCATCGCCGATTGCACGGAGGCTGTTTTGCTTGATTTAGTACGGTTGGTACATGCTCATCGACCAATTGAACAAAGCAATGAAACTATCGCTGATAAATTTTTTGCCACATATTCTCTGGCAACATGTCAGCAAGATCTTCGTGCACGCAAAAAATGGTTATCGCTGTGCTGCGATCAAGCGGATATTTCGTATAGAAAAAATAAGTATGAAGTTAACCCCAATATAAAAAATATAGTCATTCTATTGCGTAGATTATGCGGATTGCCCGATAGTTCTCCTGAAGCTGTAACCGATTGGTGTGCTAAATTTAAAACGTTATGTTCAGAATTATCAAGCAGAACTTATTCTATTGAGTGTCAGCGTCTGTGTGCAAAGTCAGATAGTAAGGCAGATATAAAACTACAATTGAAAAAGATAATTAATAATGAAGCTTCTCATTTAACGCTCTATGTACATATACGTAATGATCATACCTGGATTTCTCGATGTAGGCACGAGCAATATGATTGTATACCCGTAATGCATACGATGGTAACGCAAAAAGATATTGAAAATTCATGGTATTTTGCATGGTTATATTCCAAAGAGATTCTTGAGCAATTGCAACCGCTTTCTGTTTTTAAAAAAAATCAGTCCAAAAGTGAAAAAAATCAATCAAATTATATCATAAAATCATTTAAAGAGCTTATATCAAAGGATATGATCAAACAACTATTTTTCACCTTCCCCACCGATTCGGATGAACAACTATATCAGTTGAACAACCATTTATTACATACCTATTATTCTACGCATGATGAATGGCTTAAATCGATTGCTACTAAATCTATTGATGCCATAGCGGACTCGCATTTTATCTATAAATCCTTACTGACTATTGCAAATTTTGGATTTCATAATGAATTTAAACATTCCATAGTAAAAAAATTCCCAGAATTAGAATCTGATGAACAAGATGATATTATACAATCATTAGTGTATCATAAAGCGGATAAAGACTCCGATTATGCCAAATTATGGTACAAATGACCTTTAGTCTACTCGTCATTTTAAATCTTGCTCACGTATGACGCGCATTAACCACCATGCACCCAGGCCAATAAGCAAAATAGCAAATAATGAACCTGCGAATGCCCCGGGAAATCCATTCACAATCGCAAAACGAATAGTATTTAAAATCATAACTGTTCCTACTATTATTGGTATAAGAGAACGATCTTTGCGTATTAACCATATATACAGTACCAAGGTTAGTAATCCGGTCACTGATCCAATAATGAACCAAAATGGTACTGAAAGGGCATCTGCCATTTGCCAACCAATAACAGCCACGCTACCGACAAGGCTGAATAATGCCGTTTCTAGTTTTTTTCTGTGCCAGCCTGAACTGAGTAAATCAAATACTAAAAATACCAATACGGTTTGCGCTGTCGCTTCGATGAACCTGGTAAAAGATATTAACCCAATACTCATGAATGGGATAAAAGCACCTGCTGAAATATAATCAACCCATTCAGGTTTTAAAAAAGGAGTAATAGACGTTATGAATGCGATAAAGCCCGAACCGATTAATCCAACACCAATACCGGTAATTAATCGCATGCTCAGTGAAATAGAAGTGGTAGGTTTTATTTTAAATCTCCACGCATATATAAGTCCGGAAAAAGCTCCCCATATGAGCGCTTTAAAAATAACTTGTGCTGCCATTTCGCAAACGAGTGAGATTAGTTGGTTTGCGTACGGCTGATTTGTCTGAAATGAAGATTGGAATGTTGGCCATAAATTAATAAATTGAATACAAGACTTGAGAAAAAGGATTATAGAAATAATAAAAAAAATCGGATACGAATAGATCATTTGATGACGGCGTTTTATGAACACCAAGCACATAATCGCTCCTATAGCCATAATAATGAGTGAACAGACCATCATAAGAATAGCTTTGATCATCTGTTCTTGCTTGAACGCTCGCAACCAATCTTCAGGAATAAAAATGTATCGATTTGCATCAGTAACGGTATCTCCTGAAATAGTAATTTGGACTCGTTGCTCACCGTTTTTAATAACATTTTCTTTCATTTTAAAAATAAATAACCAGTCAATACGGGCCGGTCTTTTTGATGACTGTGCGGAAATTTCTTCAACATGATCTTGCGTCATACCAAATCGATCATTAAGTCCTTGGTAAGCAATAGTTCGCGCTTGCTCTTTGCTTAATTGTGCGCCGGGATTGCCTTCGGGCAAAATATGGGTGGAACGCCATAAAATCCCACTCCCCGCTATATTTATTTGATATTCTTCTGCTCGTTGCGCAATATCGCCATTAAATTGTGCAAAGCGTATTTTCCAAACGGGTGGCGTTAAATAAGTACCAACCATTTTTTGAAATAGCTCTTTCCCGCTTGTACGCCAGACAAAAATATGTTGTTCGCTGGGATATGCTTCGGGATTACTTAACAGGTCCCAACATTGTGTAGAAGAATAACTCGTATGCACAATATTGCATGCTTGGCTCATTGCCTCTTTTCGTGATAATTTGAGATGCAAAGAATAATCATCATAACGAGTAAATAATGACCAAGAAATGAAGCCTATAATTCCCAAAGCCACTATTGTGTAAACCGTTCGACGATTAATTGTTTCTTCTGGATACTGTTGGCTTGTCTCAAATGGCACGGTACGTTCAACTGGATGCCATGCATTATTATAAGTATCCAAAGACACGTTTGCCCAATATCCTTTTGTCAGACGAGCCTTAAGAATTAAAAGTAATGGAAATAGAGTAAAGAATATAATCAGTAACTTATCTTGCCAAATGTCGGTTGCATGAGATACAAAAATAGGTAACGAAAACCATACAATATCATATATAATATGCGAAATTATTGAAGTCATTAAACCGAACATTATATAAAACGTGCCAAAAACAAATGAAGGAATTATAAGCTCTATTAATCTTGCGTAGGAAGGTTGAGCGGGATAATTTGCATGAGCTGCGCCAAAAATAATTGCTTGAATAATGAATGCCATTATGAACCATAACCTTTTTTTGCCAAAACGATTGCCAAGTAAGATGGCTGATGCAAGAGGAATTGCACGAAATAAGCATTCCTCTATAAAACCGGCATTAACCGATTGTGCGATGGGTGAAAGCCAAGGAATGTACGTAGCTAACGTATTAGGGGAATATAATGATTCAGAAGGGGACCACCAACCCCAATAGGTTGATGCGATACTATATAGTCCGATTGCAAAAGCAAAATCAAATCCCAAAATAAGATAGCTTCCTATTGCCCTGCCAAGCATTTGCCATGAAGCTGCAACATCGGTAGTCCATAATTTCCAAAATTGTAAATGATCTGGAAAAGCCTTTCTTGTCAAAGTTTCTGCAGCAGCAATGATAACAGAATATCCCAATAAGGTGAGAATAAATTGTATAAATATCCTTAAGCCAAATGAACCTAAAAAACTTTGCAAAGAAAGCGCAGTATCATAATTGAGCCATGCAAGTGGTAACGTATTGATAGTATGAGCAGTTATTAATAAAGCCAGTATGAATGCTGCAAGCGTAGCTTTTTTCCAGATAATCCATTCAGCTCCTGCCAAAAGATATAAGCCAATCAAGCAACCTCCTAATATATACAGCAAAATCATTAATGCGTTTGCGATGAGAGCAATAGTATTATTGGCAGAACGCATTTCTTGATATTTTCGTTGGAAAGCTTCCGGAACTTGTAATGATAACATAAGCTTCGAAAAAAGGTTTCCGCTGACTTCTAGCGTTAATCGATACGGTGCAGCACCAATTTTTTTGTGCGCATGTTCATAGACAAAGGTATAGTCAATGCGGCCGTTGGGTTTTATATCTTGTGACTTTTCCACGAGCGTATAATCTTGAAAGTTAATGCGCCAATTGCTTGTTGCATGATCAACAGCCAGCTTTGAAGCATCATCGATCGACAATGAAGGCGCAGCGTAGTTTTCTGGTATCTGTTGATTAAAGCCATAAGGGGTGCCTTGGGGCGTAAAATAAACCCAAGTTTCCATAGGATCAAATTCTTTAAATAATCGTACTTGCCAGGTGTATGGTGAAAAATAACCTTCTTTTAAGACCGCTGCAAATGCTTGAGGGCCACCGTGTTCTAATTCAATATAGTTTTGAGCATCACTATCTACAGTAAATGATGCGGCTTGTCGATATTGTTGAGGACCCCATTGATAGGTGTCTGCCAACTGTTGTGCGTGTGCAAGCGCTTGTTGGCGGTCCATGGTTATATCCAAATTGACAATAGGAAAAGCCTTACCAAAAAAATGATAAGCAAAAAAAATACAGCATAATGAAGTTATTGTTAAAATAACCCAAAAAAATGGATTATACGTTATCTTTTTTTGCATAAAGCTTTTCCTCTGTATCATAAATAAACTTAGTTCTCTATAAAATTATTAAATTTTTGTTCAGTTGCCAATGCTTTTTTGTACGCTGAACAATTTTTTTCAGATAGAGCTATTTGATAAAAACGTTTGAATCCTTTGCGAACTCCCCTGATATCTTTTGGTGTTATGCAATTTCTTTTTTCCAATAAGTGATCTATTCGACTTGATAATTCGTGTACTCGTTTTATAAGATATCTATCCTGTCTTTGACCTGAAGCCGTTACCCAAATAGGAACGAGAATAACCAATAGAAAAATATTTTTGTTCATGTGAAACTCCTTACTTTTAAAAATTGATTGAAATAGTAAGTTGCATTCTAAAATTTTTTTCAGTTCTGTCAAATTTGTTTAAAAAAGTTTTAATAATTCATACACATTTTTATAGTGCAAAAGAGAACATTGAACCTTCTCTACTTTTTGTTTGTGTGCCACAACAAGCTGCTCTAATCCAAATTTTTGTGCTTCGTTTATATGAATCGAAATTTGATTAATTGGCTTAATGTGTCCAGTCAGTCCAATTTCACCCAAGATTAATGATTTTTCGGGCATCGGTTTTTGGAAATAACTAGAGAGTAATGCGCAGGCTATTCCTAAATCGATAGAACTTTCTTTAAGTTTAAAACCGCCGCTCACTTTAAAGAAAATATCATGTTCGCTCAATCTAATTTGTAAATATTTCTCTAAAATAGCTGCTATGATAATTACTTGCTTTTGATCGACACCTGAAATGACTCGTTGTGCAATACCAAACTTAGAAGGAACGACTAAGGCTTGCAATTCAAGCAATAGTGGTCGAGATCCTTCTATGTAACTTATTAACGCTGATCCCGGGCTGTATGATACTTCATTGAGTAGTTGCTGGTTGATATTTGAAACTTCTTGCAAGCCATGCTCATGCATTTCAAAAAAACCTAGTTCGTGGATAGCTCCAAAACGGTTTTTTACCGAGCGTAATATGCGGGTTTGCCAACGATCCTCGCCTTGCAAATAGAAGACACCATCAACCATATGTTCAAGCATTTTTGGGCCAGCTATCGTTCCTTCTTTAGTAATATGACCAGTCAAGATTACGGCAATATTATTTTCTTTTGCAAGACGCATACAATGAAAAGCTGATTCACGTAATTGCCCTGCGCTGCCAGGAATGACCGTTGAACTATCTGAATAGCAATTTTGGATTGAATCGATAATAATAAGATCAGGCTTTTCTTGTTTAGTAATCGCAATAATATTTTCAAGATTGGTTTGCTCACAAAAAAGGAGGCGGCTATCAAGGCACCCTACTCGTTGCGCACGTTGTTTGATTTGTTCAAGCGATTCTTCCGAAGAAAAATAGAACAACCGATTGTTCTGAGCCAGCTGTTGCGCAATTTGTAGTAATAATGTTGACTTGCCAATTCCTGGGTCGCCGGTCAGAATTAAAAAGGAACCTGGCATAATACCGCCGCCCATAACTCGATCCCATTCGTTGATACCCGATAGCATTCGGCGTTGCTCACCCGTCGTTATTGCGCAAAGAGGAACTAAATCAAAGGAGAGGTCTGCGGTTGGCTTTGCGGTTTCATTGGTCTTTAATTCAACAATGCTTTCCCATTCTTTGCAGGATGGGCAACAACCCATCCATTTCAAAGGTCTGTAGTCACAATTCGTGCAATGAAAAATATTTTTGGTTTTTGCCATTAGAGTAATTCTTTAGAAGTAAAGGTAGGAAGCTGGTCTATAAGATGGCAATTTCGGCATCGCGCTTGGTAACTTTCCTGTGCCCCAATCATAATAATGGGATCATTAAACTTTGCCGGCAAACCATTTACCAGTCGCTGAGTATATTGTGCGTCTCTACCACAATTCATACAAATTGCCTTCAATTTTGTTACTTGATCTGCAATAGCAAGCAATAAGGGCATGCAACCGAAAGGCACTCCTTTGAAATCAAGATCAAGCCCGGCAACAATTACTCGTTTTCCAGCATCAATGAGCTTGCATATTATATTGACAATTTCAAGAGAAAAAAATTGGACCTCATCAATCCCAATTACGTTTGTAGTATCGGAAACATATGATGCTATTGCATGCGGGGAATCCAACGGTATTGCCTTTAGCTTGTGACCGTTGTGTGATACTAAATATTCGATGGTTGCTCTATCATCAAGCTCATGCTTGAAAACTAAGATATTTTGACGAGCAAGTTGGGATCGTTTTAAACGGCGAATCAATTCTTCAGATTTTCCCGAAAACATTGAACCACAAATTACTTCTAAGGATCCTTTTTTTGACGAATCGTGCATATTCATAATAAAATTACCCTAATAATAAAATCACATGTTTGAAAGTTCACCAAAAATTCTTGTCCTCTTTAAAAGTGCAGGCAAGAATTCAGTGCTGATGCCAAAGGCTCTTGAACAATATTAATTTTTTTTATGCATTTGCTCAACTGAAATGATAATAATTTATTTTCAAGTTCTGCTTTCTATTTTTCTAATTTTTCATTATTCTCATTGCATATTTTGAAAATGATAAATGAATGAACATAACAATGAGTTATAGAATGGCAATAGAAAAAGAAATAGTGAACGACGTACCTATGCAGGCTAATTTTTCGCCCAATGCAGATCAACTCTTTGTCGATGGTTACATTAAAACTGAGCAATCGCTGAATTTACAAGGTGAATGTAGTTTAATTGGCGCCAAAAATGCAGTTTTGGTTATCATGGCTTCTCTTATTTTAGTAGAAGGAAAATCGATATTGACGAACGT
>JANWKD010000060.1 GCA_025451595.1 Candidatus Babeliales bacterium
AGTCATGGAGTCAGTTGCAGAATAAAATTAAAAATTCAGTGGTCCAAATTTTTTCTCAAGTTGCAGCAGTGGACCTATTGCAACCATATAAAACGCCATCGCAACTTCAAACAACAGGAAGTGGATTTTTCATTAACGCCAATGGTGAAATTATCACCAACGAACATGTGATAGCGCAAGCAAAGGCAGTGTACATTCAAATTCCTGCACTTGGTAAGCGTCAAATTGAAGTAGAAATAGTAGGAGTAAGTCCGGAGCGTGATCTTGCGCTATTGAAAGTAAAAGAAGAGGGGCTTCAAGTTATTAAACAAGAATTGAAAGAAATTCCTTATTTAACGCTTGGCGATTCGGATTTAGTACATAGAGCAGATGAAATTATGACGTTAGGATATCCATTGTCGCAGCATGGACTTAAAAGTACGACAGGTGTAGTAAGTGGACGAGAGCAGCATTTTATACAAATTGATGCACCAATTAACCCGGGCAATTCTGGTGGGCCGTCATTGAACTGCAAAGGAGAGGTAATAGGTATTAATACGTTGTATGCGCCAGATGCGCAGAACGTGGGTTATATTATACCAAGCAATGAGCTCAAAATTATTTTTGATGATTTACATAAGGTGAAACTATTAAGAAAACCATTTTTAGGGATCCTATACGTACCCGCTACCTCTTATATTACGCACTATCTTGGCAATCCGCAACCAGGTGGATTATACGTGGTTGACGTATACAAAAACAGTCCGCTGCATAAAGCTGGTATTCAAAAACGAGATATGCTTTATGAAATTAACGGTCATACGTTAGATATTTATGGAGATTTGTCATGGAATGATGACAAGATATCTATTATTGACTATGTTGCACAATTAAAATTAGGTCAGAATATTGATCTCGTGGTGTACCGTAATGGTCAACGTAAAGAAATAACTGTTACTTTTGATCAAATTGAATTGTTGCCGATACGAAAAATATATCCAGGTTACGAAAAGATTGAATATGAGATCATTGCGGGAGTTTTAATTCAGCCGTTGAATGTAAATCTATTGCCATTGCTCGTCAATATAGCACCCGGGCTTACCCGTTTTGCTGAAATGAAATATCAAACGGAACCGGTACTCGTTGTTACTCATATTTTCCCCGATTCACAAGCGCAACGAAGTCATGCGCTGGTGCCTGGTGCTATTATTACGGAAATTAATGGTACAAAGGTAAATACGTTGGCCGATCTTCGCGCTGCTGTGTGGAAAGGGTTTGATTCTGATGCGATAACAGTAGAAACCGCAGATTCTGTTTTTATAGCATTTCCATTCAGAAAATCAGTACTTGATGAGCGCAGATTGTCGCAAGATTATTTCTATCAGTTGTCATCATTTATAAAATCGATGCTTGATAAAATTGATCAAGAAGAGGCAAAGAAAGCAGAAAAATTGACTCCATCAGTTTCCACTCAGATGGTACAAAAAGAGGCTTAATGGAGCTTAGCTTCTTTTTTTTCAACGAGCTCAATAAGATGTTCAATAGCTTTTTGAATGTCGTGATAATGATAATTATGAGCTTCTTTTAACGCTTGAAACAAAGCTCCTTTATGAAGGTTGGTAAAATCTCCGTAAGGGAGCTGATAGTGTATCGTTTCATTGTTATCAATGCGATTATTGATACCCAAAAACCATAATCCATATTCATGAATGGTATGATTTTTTAAATAGTCGTTCATTGCGTTATTGTCCGGATTAAGCTTTTTCCATTTGCTTGAATGATTATCATCTACAATGAATCTGTTTTCCTTAATAAGTTCCATAGCCTGTTTATATGCTTTTTCGTTCAAGTGAATTGACATGATAAATTTCCTTTTTTACTTATAATCATTTTATAGCTATAATGTACTGCGATTCGATTCAATAATTCAATAAAGTGATTAGATATTGGTATTCAATGGCAGAAAAAAAGCGACTTGACACCATAGTTCAACAACAATATCCCGATTTAAGTAAAACCTTAATTCAAAGTCTCATTATGCAAGGCAAGGTAAGTATTGAAGGCAACATAATTACCAAGCCTGGTACGCAAGTTCGATGTGATAGTGTTATTAAGCTTGATTTAGAAATGCCCAAATACGTATCGCGTGCTGGCTTTAAACTAGAGCATGCATTGCATTATTTTAGCATTGACGTTACCGGTTTGACTGCGCTCGATGCAGGACTTTCTACCGGTGGGTTCACCGATTGTCTTTTGCAGCATGGTGCCAATAAGGTATACGGCATTGATGTTGGGTATGGCCAAGTGCATGAAAAAATTCGCAGTAATCCGCACGTGGTGGTCATGGAGCGGACGAACTTAAGAACATTGGCGTCTTTACCCGAGCTGGTTGATTTCGTAACGCTTGATCTCTCTTTTATATCCGTATTAAAAGTTCTTACGGCGGTAAAGCAACATCTAAAATCTGATGGAAAGTTAATGGTGTTAATAAAGCCGCAATTTGAAGCAGAAAAAGGGCAAGTCGGACGTGGGGGAATTGTGCGGGATGATAAAATTCGTGAACTAATCGTGCAACGAGTTATTGCAGGAATAAAGGAGGCAGGATTTGAGTTTATTGGATTGACTGAGTCCCCTATCTTAGGTGCTGATGGTAATAAAGAATATTTAGGGTATTTTAAAAAAATTTTATTGCTCTTAAATTATCTGGTAAATGATTAATTCTTTTGTTTAACTTTTTTTGATTATAATCATTTTTTTCTGGCAATTTCTTATTTTTTTTGCTATTACTATGATACTTATCTCATTACAAATCAGAATAATAATTTGCGCCCGTAGCTCAATTGGATAGAGCGCCGGACTTCGAATCCGTAGGTTGCAGGTTCAAGTCCTGCCGGGCGCACCAGCCTACGCCAGAGGCTACGGCTGGCGGTGCCAGTTTTTTAACGGATTGATTTAAATAGAAAAGATGAAGTAGGCTGTCCGCCATAGTAAGCGAGCATAGCGAGACACGGCGGCTGGACTGGCGCGGCAAATTTATTAAGTGAATATAAAAAGATCCTACGCTAGAGGCTTTCTCCTTCGCTAAAGCTTCGTAGAATATAACGGCTTGTATTTCGAAGCTACAACGTAGCGAAGTAATATTGGCGGAGCCATTCTTTTAGCGGATTGGTTATATTAGTAGATAAATATTGATATTGAAAAGCGAAGGCTGAACCGACGCGTTTTTTAGTTGCAAATTTTAAATAAATGCTTTAATTTAGTTACTGGTTAACAATTTTATTTCTCAGCGAATTAAAATCATTTGTCATTAATAAGGATATAATTATGATAGTAAAATATGTCATAGCACTGGGATTCTGTCTTTCGAGTTTATCTTTGCATGCTTTTTTTCAAGAAAAAGTCCCTACCTTAAGGCAGCAAGCATTAAAGCAAGGTGCAATTAAACTTATTAAAGAGTCAGAAGATGATCAGGAACTGATACAAAAAATTATTGCTATTAAATCTATTGAAGAATCTGAGGAGTATATTAAGCAAGGAAATAAAATTAATGCTCTTGGACGAAAACTCTCTCCTGTATCAAATATGCTCGCACGTGAGATTGTTTCACCGAGAATAACGGTCAAAACGCCGGATGATAAGAAGGCATTTATTTCATCATTGTTAAAAAAAAGTGAATTTGAGGAAATTCATGAGAAACTGCTAGATAGAGATTCTGCGATAGGAGCTACGCCTGCTGGGTATAGACATTATCTTGAAAATTTTCCAGATATGCTGTTGTGTAATCGTTTGAGGATTAAATACGATTTATGTCCGCACTACATCTTGAGGATGTTTTTTGAGATAGAGGCATATGATAAAGCAAAAATGTTTATTGAATGGTCGAATATTCCCGATATATTGATTAGCACGGGGATTTATTCTTCCACTGTTTTGCATAATGCAATTAGCTTTCGGGATATTGAGAAAGTAAAAAAAATAGTAGAACTTGGTGGATTTAATGAAAAAAAAGATGGTCGGGGATTCACTCCTTTAGATTTAGCTCGCAAAAATAGAGTTTTAGAAATAGTAAAACTTCTTGAAGAGCACATAGCCAAACGCAATTCTCATCTTTCCCTTCCAGTCTTCAAAGATCTTTTCGCAAATGAAAAAAAACACTCTCTAGGTGCCACTCTTCAACCCTCTACCCATCGGCGAAGAAAACAACACGCGATCGAGCCTTCTCGAGTCCCTCTTTATAAGCAAAGCAAGCAATTCTTAATAGACAATATTAAGAGTTCTTCTAAGCGCAAGAAAACAATGTTATGAAAAGAATACTATTTGTAACAACCTATTGTTGTGCAAGCTTGTTATTTGGTTCTGAAAAAATTACTTCAAGCGTTTCTTCAGGAGCGAATGAAGAATTAACGCAGATGGCCATTAAGTTTATTAATGAATCTAACGATAATAATGAGTTGTTAAAACGGCTTAAGCAGTTTGGAATAGATAATTTTGAGAAGTCAAACATGCTCGTACGAGAGATTGTTTCACCAAGGGTACTGAGCACAACAAGTAAGCAAAAGGAAGAATTCATTCAATT
Organism: Candidatus Babeliales bacterium; assembly: GCA_025451595.1. Lineage (GTDB taxonomy): Bacteria > Babelota > Babeliae > Babelales > JANWKD01 > JANWKD01. The sequence goes on from JANWKD010000060.1 coordinate 4,556, forward strand.
CTTGTTAAGAAATGAAGAATTTCATACCGTTAAACGGTTTCTGCTTAATAGATTATATGTGCTCCAGGACGCAAATGCGAGAATATACCAAAGGTATATTGAGAATTTTCCCCATAATAAATCAATATGTACGCTTTTAAAAGATGATTACGATTTAAACCCTAATATGATTTTGTATCAGTGTATTGCAAGAAAAGAATATGATAAAGCAAAAATCTATATTGAATCATCAAATGTTCCTGAGCTAATAAAAAAAGAAATGGGGTATGACTCCAATACTATATTACATTGGTCGGTTTATTTTAATGATATTGAGGCGACAAAGCAAATAGTAGAGCTTGGTGGGTTTCATGAGAAAAAAAATAAAGACGGACACACTCCTTTAGGTTTGGCTGAAACTAAGGCGTGTCCTGATATAATTAAGCTCCTTGAAGAATATAAAGCTACTCACCAGAGCTCTCTACAGACTTCGGACCAAGCCTTATTAAACGCAGGAAAACAAGGTTAGAGTAAAAATAATTCAGATAAACGCGCTTTTTACCGCACTTTTTGCTTGCAAATATAAACAAATGCTTTACCCTAATTAAGGTTATGTTTCACAAATTCTATTTCACAAGGGGGTAAAATGCTTTTTATCCATAAACTGTCTAAAGCATTTTTAGTTACATCATTCATAACTGTTTCAGTTTGCGCTCAGCAAGTAGAAGATTATTCTACCGGTCAAAAGGCGATACAGGATATTATGTCGCACCACGAGACTGGTATAGGGGTTTATAACCGGAAAAGTCTTTCATGTGCTGAAACTAAAAACTGGTATCAAGATCTGAATATTCCGGCAATAGCAGACTATTTTGGTTTCAAAACTATTTTGGGGAGAAGTTTCTTTATTGAGACGCTCAAAAATCCGCTTACGGCTCAAAGCAAAGAGGTTATTTTACAACGGCAACAAGTAATCAAAGCGTTAGTAGAAAATCCAGAATTGAAAAAGGAAGTTGATGAATACATTGAAAAGGCAAAAATAGCTGAACAAGAAATCGTTAAGTTGTTTTCTGAATTTTATAAAGGCAAAAATTGCCCCGAGCTTAAAGCATTGGCTCAAATTAAACAACAAAATCCTGATCTTTACCCTTGGATAGAATCAATGACAATAAGTCCCAAGGGTAAAAAAATTGCTTTAGGAATAAGTTGCTTAGCAGCGATACTTTATTCTGGTGGCGTAGGGATTAATGGTTATAAAATAGGTTCTTTGATAAGAAAAGATGGGTTTAATTTAAAAAACGTTCCAACAATTGTGGCGCATTCATTTGCAAGCGTAATATGTTCTTTATTTGCGGGGTTAACTGGATACGTTATTTATAAGGATATTGATGCAGCTATAGAAAAAAGATCTAAGTTGCATGCGGTTAATCAATTGATTGTAATAGCTGAAAAATTAGATAATTTTTGTACTAACTTCAATATTGAGATGCAGTTTAGAATAAGCAATATTACGAATGATAATGGCAAAGAATTAATTAAAAACTTAAAACATAAACGATACGTGCCAAAAAAGAAGTATCTTTTTGATTATGCAAAAGTTAATACCTACTTATATGCATTTTATAATCAACAGCAGCATTTAGCTGAAATTTTTGCATGCATTGCAGAAATGGATACCTATAATGCTATTGCTACCAAAATTATTGAGTCGCAAGATCAAGCAAATAAGTTCTGTTTCGTGAATTTTATCGATGAGCAAAATCCAGTTATTCGCTCAGTGGGTTTCTGGAACGTGTTAGTTGCAAAGCCAATCGTCAATGATTTGCACGAAGACAAGCATATTATTCTTACGGGTCCTAACATGGGCGGGAAGTCGACGAACATTCGGTCTCTGCTGCAAAATATTGGCTTGGCGCAGGCCTATGGCGTTGCTGCTGCGCAAACATTTGAATCTACTTTTTTTGATATTATTTACTCACTGATCAACGTATCAGATGACATTTTAAATGGTCTTTCTCTTTTTGCCACCGAAGTAAAACGAGCGCAAGAAGTTTTAGAACGTATTAAGACCTTGCAACCAGGTCAAAAGTTCTTCTTTGCACTCGATGAGCTATTTACGGGCACCAATGCGGAAGATGGCCAGACCTGCGCGTATGAATTTATTAAACGGTTATTATCATTTGAAGGCGTTCAATTTATTTATGCAACCCATTTTGCAAAATTAACTGAACTAGAGCAAGAATCATCACATTGTATCAATTACAAAGTTGATGAACCAAGTAAAAACGCTGACGGTAAATTAGTCTACCCATACACGTTGAGTAAGGGGATTAACCAATCGCGCGTTGCACTTGATTTAGTACGCGAAGCGCAATTATTTGCATAAGAATTTTTTTCAGGGCCAAAACTTTTTACATTTTGGCCCTGAGTAATAAATGGATTTAATATGACAACCAAGAACATAATGTTGGGACTTCTTTCTTGTTGCTTAATGGCTGGGTTCTATTTTGGTCTCAATAAACTGATGCAAAATAAAAAGTTTACCTCATATTTTGCAGATAGTTATGGCACGCAACCAGTCGAAAAAAAATATCAAGAGTTAATTTACGCAATTAAAGATGAATTGGGTATTACAAAGCCGATTGAAATTCGCAACATGAACGCAACGGCTATTGCTACATTGGGTCGTTGGAATTTACTTGCATATTTAGATTCATATATTTTTATTGGGCCGGACTTTTTTACTGAATTTACACCAAAAGAGCAACGGTTTCTTATTGGGCATGAACTAATACATATTAAATATAGCCATGTTTTTAAGCGATTCGTGTCGTTAGCATTTTCTTTTCTTATTGCGGTGCTATTGACGATATTAATTGGATTTTATTTACGAAAAGTGATACAGAAGCGATTTTTGAGGTTAATATCGTATGTTATGGTATATTTTCTTATTTCCAATATTAATGGCTTTTTAGTCCTTGCATATTATCGCAATCAAGAATATCAAGCAGATCGTGATAGTTCATGCGCGTTGCAATCAAAGCAAGCTGGTATTGATTGGTTTAAGCGTCAACTTAATTATGTATCTCCGATTCAGGTACAAGAACATCCTAAGACAATTTGGGGGCAACTTCGATCAACTCATCCAAGCCACCAGGATCGAATTGTTTATTTAGAAACTTTATAATTACGAAGGGCTGTGTATGTTTTTTTTGCTGTTATTTTTTTCCTTACTGACAATTTCATTTAATAATAATGCTGCAAGCAGAGAGGCTACTATTCAAGAAGCTGAAAAATTTTCAGCAGGCAAGTTATCAGATAAGAATGAATTATTTGTTCGTTCGGTCATCGAGCAAACGCAATGCTCCAATACTACTATTGAATTTAGAAAACCTATCAAAGAATTGCTTGATACGTACCCTTTGTATATCTTTGGTCACTATGTGGCACCATATAATTATTGGTATATCAACGAACCATGGTTTGATGGGTTAACTGATAATGCAAAAAAGTTTTACATCGGCTATCAGTTAATAGCAGCACAACCTGCAGGTATTAAAGATAAATTACCGAATATAATGGTTTGGATTATAGAGCTTTCAGTTCTTGTTGGTTTGTTTCTTTACTTAAGATCTAAACCGAAATGGTATACTATTAATCTGACAACCTATCGGCGCATTGGCCTGGCTGTGCTAGGTACGTTTATCATTTCAGTTCCGTTGGAACTATTAGAGACTAAATATTTTATTAAAAAGCCTGTTGATACATGGCTAGCTCATGACATTACGGTGGTCAGAAAGCTAAACTGCGTTGATGGGGCGCTTGAGTTATTAAAAAATCAGCAACAAATAATAGCGCCTACCTATGAGCATAATAAAGCGTATTGGAAAGATTTGTATGAATCATTCCCTGCTCGTATTGCGCAGTTGGAAAAATTGAAAAACGTTGCATAAAATTTTCGAATATTAGACTTTTCCTGAAGCTTTAAAACAGCTTTGGGGAAAGTTTATACCAATGAAGTAATGTATAGAATCTATTGTTTAAGTCGTTTTAATTTTTCTTTTAAATTATCAAGGAGCGACTTCAACCATGGTCTTCCTG
>JANWKD010000061.1 GCA_025451595.1 Candidatus Babeliales bacterium
AAAATGTTTGGACATATTTTTTTCTTATTGCCTGATAATTCTATGCTTATAATTCTTATGAACGAATTACTAATCCTAGAAAACATTTGCTTTTAATCCGAAGATGTAGCTATTTTCTGAGGCCCTCGTATTATGGCTATTAAACCACGTACAAGGTTCGTTCATGGATATTTGCAGTATAAGTAAAATAGCAACAAATGTTGAGCTATTTGTTTATATTTTTAGTTTTCGATATTGGCTGTGAAGTTTATAGGAGAAAGAACCGTTGGGCTAGAAAATGTATTCGGAACATTTACATAATTCGTGGTATTATTTTCTGCAAAATTAGAGTAAAACTTATTGCTGGTTCCTAAATTATTATAACCAATACCGTTTTCCATTGCCGTATTGTCTCTTAATAAATTAAATTTACTGGTGGTATTTAACTGAAAGCCGGCGTTTACATTGCTTTCCGCTAAGCATTGGAATAACACGGTATTCGTACCTCGTATATTAAACCCAACATTGTTTCCTTTTGCATTGATTGCGGTCATAGAAAGAGAGTCGGCATTTAAATCAAAGCCTTGCGTTCGATTGTCTACCGATGTACAAGCTGCAAAGCTATCTTTTAACGTTCGATCCATTACAAATCCTTGGTTGTTGCCATTTGCAGTACAAGTAATAAATTGAAACGTACGACTTAAAATAGATAAAAATCCTTGAGCTCCATTGTTGTTGGCAAAACATTGTTGTAAAAATATATTTGCACAATTATTAAATACAAAACCCTGTCCATTTCTACTTGCTACACAACTGAGAAGAAGAAAAAATTGTCCTGAGCTTAAGTTCAAACCCGTTGTATTTCCATATAAAGCGCAATTTTGTAATACACCTTCGGTAATATTACTAATAAATATTCCATGAGAACAATTGGCTATCGTTAAATTTTGCAATAAAATATTACGACCATTCGTGATACTGATTCCGTTTCCGCCCGTTAAATTGTTAACGTTTCCTCGTATAGTACCACCGCGAATAATAATGTTTGATCTATTATTGCATACGATAGCGGTTCCGGCACCGGTGCTTTGAATGAAATTTTCGTTAAGGTCTAAAACAACATTATCCGTTTCAATACTAATAATAAAACCAAAAGGAGCAACGGGAATGATAATATCAGTTACGCAATACAAGCCAGGGCTGGTAATACGCAATGGTATAACGGTATTGTCAACGGCATTTGCTGTAGTACAATCGCGGGTTATTGAGGTAGTATTAATTTCATACGTGAATGTTTCTTTCCATGTTTGTAAGATTTCCTGTTCTATTGATAACGCTTGATCCAATTTTGATTGTATGGGAATCAAATCAGTAGCGTATCGGAAAACCGACTGGTCTCCTGCCTGCGAACGTATTGATTCATCGGTGACTTTCATCGCATAGCTTTGCGCATATGGAATAAATAACAAGCTCAATAATAGAATAATAATTAAAGACATTATAACTCTCTCTTTTTTTAAATTTATACAATATTTTGCGCTTGCTCTCTAATTTTTTCCAATTCGACTTTAATGGTAATTGCTATTGATGTTATAGACGGACATTTTGCTCCAATCGTATTTATTTCACGTAATAATTCTTGAACGATAAAATCAATTCTACGTCCTTTTTCAATTTCAGCTGAATCGAGTTGTGTCTTAAGATTTTCTAAATGACTATTAAATCGTATTATTTCCTCATGAATATCAATTTTATCTAATTCATGATACAAACTACTTTTTTGTGATTCATTGAGCTGGTCACCAGCTTGGTTTTCAAGTTTTTGCAACTCTTTGGCAACTTCCTCTTTCCGTTTTTGCATAATTTGTTCTGCAATAGATTCAATTTTATTTATTTCTTGACTCAAGACTATACAGCGATTTTGTAAATCCTGGTAAATAGACTTACCCTCTATTTTGCGAAGATTGTTTAAATCGTCAACTAATGCATAAATCGAATTGAAAATTTTTTCTTTCGTTTTTTCGTCAATACTTTTCTCTTCGATTGAAAAAATATTTGGCAATGGAATGATGTCGTTGATAGTTACTTGCCCTGGTAGTTGTAGCGTGTGCTGTATGGTTTGCATAGCGTTTAAGTAACTTTGAGCAGTTGATAATGATGGCTCAACTGCTCCTTTAAAGAAATTTGGATTACTTAAAAAAATAGTTAACGTTACATTCCCACGATATAAATGTTGTTTGAAAAATTTTACAAATTCAGTTTCCAAATGACTTAAAGCGTAGGGAATTTTGCAGTTAACTTCTAAAAAACGAGAATTGAGTGTTTTAAGGTTAAGTGAAACTTGCGTACGTGTACCATCCGTTTCAACAATGACTAATGTTTTGGTAGCAAAACCAGTCATGCCTAAAATCATTGAACTCCTTCAACGTAATTGGTAAATACCTCTTGTACATCATCGTGATCTTCTAATTCACTTAAGAAGTCTTCAGCTTTTTGAGCTGAGTCACCTGCTAATGCTACTGTATTTTGAGCAACCCATTCAAGTTCTGAGGTATCAATCTTTAATCCAAGATCGCTCATTGCTTGTTTTACTTTTTCTAATGACTTTGGATCGCAGGTAATAGTAACATGATCTTCGTCTATACTAATATCTTGGATATCAAATTCAATAAGTTGTTCTAATAAAAAGTCTTCAGTTGTCTTTTGACTTTCAATGGCTCTGACAACACCCATGCGTTTAAACATCCAACCGACTGCACCGGTCTCAGCAAGAGAACCGCCTTTGCTTGAAAATACGTGTCGTAGCTCAGCTACCGTCCGATTTTTGTTATCACTGAGCGTGTCAACTATGACCGCAATGCCGCCCGGTCCATATCCTTCATATTGTTGTGGTTCGTAATGAGTTCCCGGCAATTCTCCCGTGCCACGCTTGACGGCGCGCATAGTATTATCAAGTGGCATATTAACCTCTTTTGCTTTATCTAATAATAAACGTAACCGAGGATTGCCATTTGCATCGCCCCCACCCAAACGAGCAGCAACGGTAATTTCTTTGATTAATTTCGTAAACTCTTTGCCGCGTTTTGCATCGACTGCAGCTTTTTTTCGTTTAATAGTGGCCCATTTAGAATGTCCAGACATAGTTTCTCCTAGGAGCTTGATAGCATCTGTTGCCCGCAAAATTTACTTTTTAAATAGGGTAATATTTTATATGGGATTTGTCGACCCCGCGCTGTTTTTTCAAGATATCCTTTTCTAATTAAAAAAGGTTCGTGTACCTGCTCTATTGTTTCTTTATCCTCTCCTGTTAAAGCGGCTAAGGTTTCCAATCCAACAGGTCCGCCATTGAAATGTTCAACTATCGCGCGCAATAACTGATTGTCAATATAGCTAAGTCCTTCTTGGTCAATACCCATAAATGACAATGCATCTTGAACGAGTTTGTCGTTTGCTATATTTTGATTGTGTACTTGAACAAAATCTCGAACACGCCTGACTATTTTTTTTGCAATGCGGGGAGTTCCTCGAGAGCATTTTGCTATTAATAATGCGGCATAATCCGATAATGAAAGCTTTAAGAATTGTGCGTTCTGTTGAACGATAGCAGCAAGTTCTTCATCGGTATAGTAATCGAGTCTTTCAATAATGCCAAAACGGCTGCGCAAAGGGGCCGAAATAGAGCCTGTCTTGGTTGTCGCTCCAATAAGCGTAAAAGGGTTGACTGGTATGGTAATCGATTTCGCACCAGCGCCTTGGCCAATAATAACATCAATAGTAAATTGCTCCATTGCACTATAGAGTACTTCTTCAACTTGGATTGGCAAGCGGTGGATTTCATCAATGAAAAGAATATCACGAGATTCTAAGCTAGAAAGAATTGCTACTAAATCACCTGTTCGTTCAAGCATAGGCCCGCTACATGTTTTGATATTAACCTGTAATACTTGCGCCATAATATGGGACAATGTCGTTTTGCCTAAACCCGGAGGTCCAAAGAGGAGTAGATGATCGAGTGGTTCATTGCGCATTCGAGCTGCTTGCGTGTATACGTTTAACTTTTCTTTTAAGGCTCGTTGGCCAAGATAGTCCTCAAACTGTTTGGGTAAAAAATTAAGATTGGCTTCTTCAGCTGTTTCTCGAGTAAATAATTCTAATTTATGTTCATCCATGTATTTAATTTCAATAGTATGGTGCATTTGTAGCAATCATAATAAAATCAACTGCTAACTGCAACAAATAGAAAAAAATAATTATGGCTATGCTATATCTTAATTATTGACAGTCAAGTTCTTTTTCATGGTACCTTCTTATCATATAATAGTTTGTATTAAGAAAGGATTTTTTAATGAATTGTTTCATTTCGCTTCTTGCATTAGTTGTAATAGGTACTCAAGAATTATTCGCTATGAGGCAAGAACAAAAGATGATACCGACCAATATTCCCACTGTTGCTAAAGTTGCGGGAACAGATACTCTCGATAAAACGAAAGCTATAACAGAATATAAAAAAGAGGTCCTTCAGGCCCAGGCTGAGAACGCAAAAATTCCTGTAAAGAATGAATCAGTGTGTCGTATAGCTACGTATAATGTGCATTTTTGGAGAAATCCAGAAAATACTCAAGACACCATGGACGAAATCATTCAAGTTATTAAAGCGATAAACCCTGATGTACTAGTATTGCAAGAAGTTTCTCCAGTGCCAGGTCATAAAAAAGGGGGAGACGATTTTGAGGGTAGTCGAGCACAGACTCAACTGAAAAACATTGGATTTAACTATTTTATTATATGCAATAGTTTTACCGCTGATGGAGAGCCACAACCGGGTGCTGGTTGGTACGGAAACGTAATTGCCTCTAAAATCTCGTTTGATGAACAACTTGCGCATACATTTGAAACACAAATCTTTTTTAGAAAAGAAAAAAGATGTGCGGTGTATGAAAAAATGACGCTATCAAATGGAATGAGCGTATATGGTTATGGTGCTCAAGTGGAGTCACAAGGGAAAGAAGAATTTCGGAAAAAACAGCTGTCTGAAATAGTTATATACATTTTAGATGAATTGAAATATCAAAACGTATTTATTGCAGCAACTCTTAATGCTACTCGCAACGAAATGCCTTTCAAGTATACGCAAGAGTCAAATTTGAAGGATTGTTTTACGTATATCAATTGGCAGCACCCTCAGTTTACCAATTGGATGGGCAGAGAAGTGGATTATATCTTTTTATCAGCTAACTGGAAGCTCCCCATTACAGGTTGCTATGTTTATTATAGTGCTGCAAGCAATCATCTTCCTATAATAATGGATATTAGCCTTAAAGCCGAACAACCAGGTGAGAAAGCTAAAGATCCTTTTTCCCAAGCGTTAATCGATTTATCAAACTCGTTGAAAAAATTTGGTGATGAAATAAAAAAATAATATCTATTACTGCGTAATTTTAGTCCCGTCCGTCATTATGACAGGACCGGGGTCCCCGATACTGGATCCGAATCGCAAGATAGGATTAATACCACGACTTTTAAGCCGTGTTCGGGTTCATTAATCGTGGACCTTACAAAAGTCTTTGCAAGGTCCAAAACCTTTCTTCAAAAAATTCCTCAGCATAAACAATTTATGCTTTAATCTCTAAATATTATTGCAAGTTGAATTTAAATCAGGGTATCATAATTACATATATGATTCTGTTTTTATATTATCAATAAGGACATAGTATGAGATATTTTAATTATAAAAAAAATAATTTAATACTGTTAATGGGTATTTTATTTGAATGTATATCGCTCTCTGCTATGACTGATGAGCAGGTAGCAAATCAGCTCATTACTGAAGTAAATAATGCCAAACAAAAAGGCATTTCATTTACCCAGACGCAAGCGCATCTCAGCCTTAAAGGAAATCAGGATAAATTATTAAAATATGCAGAAGGACTGTCTAAGAATAAAAATATTATTAATCAAGCAATAGACAGGGAAAAAAAATATAAACAAAACTACTCTGTATTTTATACTTCGGTTCCGTATTTGCATTTACATCAGGATACCGTGGTCAGATTATATCAAGATATAATAAGAAAATTGTATAAGATCGAAAATGGGAAAATAGGGGCTTTAAAAGATAAAGCATTTCAATTCCTTCGTTATACTTATAATGATCCTACCTATAATCAATTTGAAAATGTTAACGAATTTTTAGTGAGTGAGATTAATAAAAATGGGGTGGTTATGGATAGAGATCCTAGAATTGGGACTATTCTTATTTCCACGAATTTATCCTTGTTTGGTAATGTGGGCTTCACTGGCGAATCGACTTGGTATTTCTTTAATCATCCGCAGCCGTGGGGTGAAATTCGAAAAGATTGGCTTGAAGCGGCTATTAAGTCATATGGTTATAGTACCCAATACATAGATGAATTGGTTGATCTGACAAAATATCTTAAGGATAAAGATGGTAATTTAGGATCAGATTTATTCCAAATATTTATACCAAACAACCTTGTAGATCAAATTGGATACCTTTCTTGGCGACTGGGTATTCCCTTTGATACAAAATTTATTATGGGTCTTTTTAATCGTCCAAAAATGACCTTTGGGTTAGCTGACGCTATACCATATCCTCAGTTAGAGCAAACAACGCTTGAATTTATTAAAAAGTGGCATGATAATAATGTCGGCGCATTGCAAATGAGTGAACTACTTTTAAACAATGCTGAAAATGGCAAATTTCATCTATTTTCATTTTTAAATACCTATAAAAGCAATCCAGCCAGCATTAGTTACCTCAATTATGCTCAGGGGCGTCTTTTAGTAACAAATAAATATTTTTTAAATCCTGCAAGCGGTATTTTAATTTATCGTTATAGTCATATTGATTCAGCGCAAGAGGCTATCTATAAAATCAAATTACGAGACATCATTGATAAAATGATTAAGGAAAAAACAGCATCTGAGAGTAAGGAGCTTAAGCGATTTGCAAAACCCAAGTAATCTTAAGCTTACAAGCTTCATTTTGAAAGAGATTCTCTTGTAGGAACGAATAATGAGAAAAAATTGCTTTCTTTTGGTTATTTTAACTTCTCTTTATGGGCAAGAATATCAATCATTACCAGCACTATCTACCGATGATCTTGAGATTGCCAATCAACTGTTTGAACAGGTTGAGCAAGCGAAAAAAGAAGGACATTCATTGACTCAATCGCAAGCTCAGATGAGTGTTGTTCCCATACAAAATAAGATAAAGAAATTGCCAAAGTTGGCTACGTATAAGGATATTATTCATCAAGCATTCGAAAAAGAGCAAGAATTTAAAGCAACCCATTATGTTTTCTATACTGCAATTCCTTATATGCGTTTATTTCAGGATATTACCCGAAAATTATTTCAAATTAAGATAGGAAAGATTGGGGCATTAAAAGAAAAATCATTTCAATTCATTCGCTATACTCATGACGATCCTACATATAGTCGCTACCCTGATGTTACCACATTTTTAATACATGAGTTGGAACAAAATGGAATCATTGATGATAATGAAACGCGATTGAAAACTATTCTCGTTTCAACGAACCTTGCATTTTTTGGTAATGCGGGGTTGGAAGGGGAGTCTACGTACAATTATTTTATTTCTCCTCAGGTATGGGCTCGAGCAAAAAAAGAATGGCTTGAATCATGTTTAAAATCATTTGGCTATGATCCGATTTGGGCTGAAAAATTTCTTGCTTTGCAAGAATTGACTAAAACAGAAACTGGTGACCTATTTCAAATTTTTATACCGAAGAATTTAGTCAATCAGATAGGATATATTTCTTGGCGGCAAGGAATTCCATTTGATTTAACATTTATTAAAAACGTATTTGATCGGACGCTTCTAACGATGAGTCCAGTAGATCAAATCTATGCAAAAGAAATTAATGAGCGATTGGCCACAATAAAACAAAAATGGAAAGAGCGTGACCCTGCAACGGTTTCATTAGTAGAACAGTTAATTAATAATGTTAAGTCTGGCAAATATCATTTAACGCCTTTTTTAGAGTTGTATAAATTAAAGCCTATTGCTTTAAAATACCTAAATTATTATCAAGCTCGATTATTAATTACGAATGAATTGTTACTCAATCCATTAAGTGGTATTAACATTTTTCGCTATTCAACGCTAAGTAAGGAAAATGAATTAAAATATAAGCAAGAGCTGAATGCGTTAATTAGTCACATGACGCAGTCGAAATGAAAAAAGTTCTAATGCAAAGGGAAATAAATATGTTACCGTATTTTTTTAAACACCTTATTCGCGTGTTATTTCTATTGTTAATATTCCAAATTTCTTTATATGCGCAAAATACTATACAGCAACAAATAATGCATCCTTCAAAGGTGGGGATACATTTGGTTGATGGTAAACTTAATAAAACCAAAGCTATCATGCAATACAAAGAAGATATTGCCAAAGCTCAGCAGGAAAATGATAAAATTCCAAAAAAAGATAGCTCAATTTTTCGTATTATGACCTACAATATTCATTATTGGCGAAATCCCGAGAATACCAAAGATGTTATGCAGGATATGATTACGGCAATGCAAGCAATAAATCCAGATTTAGTTATTTTACAAGAAGTATCAGGCTCAGCAGGATTTGGAAAGCGTGGTCCGGTGATGAATAGTTGTGCAGTTCAAACGCTTCAAAGTAAATTGAATATGAAAGATTTTGCAGCTTGTAATACGATAAGAAATAGCTGGTTTGGCAACGTTATTGCATCGAAAAGTCTATTTACAAAAAAAGAAAGGTTTTTTTTTAGAACCCAACACCATCGAACTCAAAAACGTTGTAATCTATTTATGGAACTGCAGTTGCCAAACAAGCAACTGATATCAGGTTATGGAACACATTTAGAAGTAAAAGGACCGGACACGGTTCGTTTATCGCAAATCAAAGAAATAACTGATTACATTGAACAAAATTTAAAAAATAAGAATGTTTTTATTGCAGCTGATTTTAATTCAAAACGAAATAGCCAAGCTATTAAATATTTGCAACAACAAGGATTTAAGGATTGCTTTAGTTATATGGGGTGGCAGCATCCTCAATACACTCATTGGGCTGGCAAAGAAATTGATTTTATATTTCTTTCTCCGGATTGGAATTTGCCTTTAGCCGGTTGTTATGTTTGGTATGACGCGGCAAGCGATCACTTGCCGGTCATAATGGATATTAAAGTGAAGTAATTTTATTCATAATAATATTCTGGATTTAGTTTTATAAGAGCCTTAATTTCTTGAAGAGCAGTTAATAAACCTACTGCAGCTTGAATGAATTCGTTATATTCTACATCATCTTCATTGTATATGTATTGATCATCTTTTATTATTTCTTCCGGTAATCCGGAATATTGCAGTATAACAACGGGTTCCGGTTGACCAGGATTTTTTTTAAATGACATCAATTTTTTTGAATTCTTACCTAATCTTTTTATGTCATCGGAAAGAAATTTTTCATAATCAATTAATTTATGTGTTGTTAGACCTCCGTACCAAATACCTGGTATAAAGCAGGATATGTCATAATGCTTACCGGTTTTTAAAATGATTCCTTTCAACCATTTCGCTCTTGATTTATCATCTACCTCTTTGGTTAAATTTGCAGGCTTTATGTGTAGGTTTAAGCTCTCTAAAGCATCTTTATGCTTTTCATAAATACCTATAAGAAATCGCCACTTCTCTTCATTGCTATTTTTATACTTTTCAACCCATTCGAATGAATGATATACAGGAGAATAAGGCTTTGGTTCTTCAACTCGCGCATTCATAAGGTTAAAAACAATCAGTAATGCGACACTGATTAATCGAGTAAATTTCATATATTCACCTCTGGTAATTAAGTTGATGGTATTTGTTAGTTAGATAATCTTATTTTCAGCATAGCAAAATACCAATAAAATAATCAATGACTGAATTTTCTATCTGTATTTTTTTATATAATTATTGGAGATTGTAAATCCTGGTGTCAGAGCAGCATTCGGTGTTCGGTTCGGAAAATAATTTAAATTTTCTGCTATATACCAAAGGATGAAGCATTATTACGCATAAAATCTATTGTGCTGACTGCAAATATCAAGTCCAGTATTTCGGTGGTGGTATGAGACCCCAATAATAAGAACTCAATATTCGTATTGCGTAAAGAGCATCTAATAAGGTTTGTGCTGCATTAAAAAATTCTTGATCAATTTCTGAAGAACAAGGATATTTAATTTTTGTAGGTCTACCAAGCATATGGGGATTAGGCTTTACTTTTTCTGTGCTTAATCTATTTATATCATCAATGAGAAATTTGATGTAATCATCCCATTTATGTTTCTTATTTTCAACTTCTCTTGAACTTTCACCGTATTCAGTATTGGACAATAAACAATAAATATCATAATGTTTTCCTGCTTGTATTTTCATGATGTATTTAAACAGCAAACTAGATTTGTCAGTTGGATATTCAATAAATGAAGGGTTGATATCTAGCGATGAAAATATTTCATAGGGAAAGCTTTTTTCTTCTTTAGCCTCAGATTGTGGTGTTGATCGTACTATTTCTATTTCTTTTTCATATTTTTTATAAATATCTCTGAGAAACTGCCATTTTTCTTCGTTGCTATTTTTATGATTTTCAACCCAATCAAAGTTTACTGATTTAGTTTTAACTGGACAAGGTTGTTCCACTTCTGCATTGATGCAGCTAAAACAAATCATCAGTGCTGTAATAATAAATTGACTAAATTTCATAATTTTAACCTCTCATTAAAGCCATTTTTAGATAATCTTATTATTATAATAACAATAAATAACAAAATAATCAAAGTCTGTATTTTCTATCTGTATTTACAATAGAAAGATGGAAAATACGATAGGCGTATTATAAATATTAAATTCCGCAAGAATTCATTTTATCCCCAGAAAACTCTGGCTGGCAATACGGAGATGAATGGCAAGATTCCGACTTCGCCGAGGCTTCGACCGGACAGGTCGTTTTTCCGGGGTCCCCGATACTGGGTCCCAATCGCAAGATTGGGTTAATATCACGGCTTTTAAGCCGTGTGCGGGGTTCATTCAGTCCCCAATATAATATCGGCGGATGGCGATACTGTTAAATAATCCTAAACTTGCAAAGGTTATCCATAAATGGCTAATGCCATAGCTAACTAAGGGTAAAGGAATACCAACCGTGGGCAATAGTTCTAAAACCATCCCAATGTTAATTATGGTTGATATGATAATGTGGCTGATAAGACCGATTGCTAATAATTGGGTACTGAAATTGTCAATGCTCATAATGATAAGACAGAATCGAGAAAATAAAACAACAAATAATAATAATAATAGTAAAGCGCCTGAAAAGCCCCATTCTTCACACAGTACTGAAAAAATAAAATCGGTTCGGCCTTCAGGTAAAAACATGAACTTATTTTGAGTGCCCAGTAAAAATCCTTTTCCCGTCAAGCCACCAGAGCCGATTGCAATTTTTGATTGTTCTATTTGATATCCTTCTTTGTGCTTATTGCCTGATCCAAGAAAAACGGAAATGCGTTGCTTTTGATATGGCCTTAAAAAATGAAATAACAAGGGAGCAGAAATAACTATTATAGAAAATGAAATCAAAAAAAAACGTTTTTTCAGACCAGCAAACCATAATAATAATAAACCACAAAATAAAATAATGAGTGCCGTTCCTAAATCAGGTTGTTTGCGAACAAGAATAAAGGTAAAAAATAGAATGAGCAATGGTTGAATGAAATCTTTAAACGTATAGTGCGGCACTTCGTTTTGGGTTAAAAAATAGTAACTTATAAACGAAGGTAAAAATAATTTTGTAAGTTCTGATGGCTGAAATTTGATAATGCCGATGTCAAGCCAACGCTGCGCTCCCATACCAATACTACCTTTAATGATAGTACAAATGAGTAGAAATAATATGGCAAAGTAAAGGAAATATCCCCAACGAGTTAGCATACGATAATCACTAATGCTGCAGATTAAGTAAATAATAATACCAGTTATTAATCCAAAAATCTGTTTTTTAAAAAAGAGTGAAAACGGTGCCGTTGTTTTATAGGTAGCGCTAAATACAAAAAAAATACCAATAATTGAAATGGCAACAATAATACCAAAGCTAAGCCAGTCAAAATATCTGAAATATCGTCTGTCTATTAAAAACATATAAGCAATCTTATAGTTTAGGTAGCAGCATTCGTTGCTCTTCTGAAACTGTACCCGCTGCGTTAAAAATCATTCGCGGCTTGCGTGAAATTTTTTGTTCTATTTTGCTATAGAGCTCTTGATAATAGATAGAATCAATAGCGATAGAAATTTCATACAGACAGTTCATGATAACCGTTTGAAGGTAATATGAGGTTTTTGTAAGCGCTTGACCATTTGAGCTCATCGCGCCCGAAAGTCTAGAGATGATATCAAGATGTTGCGCAAACATAGTCTCTAGTGCTGTCGGTGATTTTTCGATACCGGAATCTTGTATATATTTATTAATTGCATTGTGTGCAAGTGTTATACGATCGAAATGAGCCTTCTGGGCATCACACGATTCTTTAAAGATATTTTCAAAATGAGCGCGCGAGGATTGAAAGTGGCGCTCGATATGGTTCATGCGATATTGAGCCATCTGAGAAAAAAAATCAATTATAGACACGTTTCCTGCATCAAGACAGCTGATGCATTGTTGCCAAATAAGTTGGGCTTGGCCCAGTTTTTGTATAAGGTCTTGTTGCATCTTAAGCTGTTTTTGCAATAGACCAACTTTCGTTGCAGTTAATACATTTTCCTTCTGTGTCAGTAAAAGTAACGATACTGTTTTATTAATGGCCT
>JANWKD010000062.1 GCA_025451595.1 Candidatus Babeliales bacterium
AGCCCAAAGCTCCAGGCAAATTTTGTCATTGGCCTAACCATGCTTACGATAGGTTTATTTAAAAAACTGTTTTTTGCCGACAACCTTTCTGGGCTCTCTAAAATAATCTTTACTGCGGCTAACACTGGCGATATTACGACGATTGATGCGTGGCTAGCGTCACTTGCTTATACTTTGCAAATATAGTTTGATTTTTCGAGCTATACTGATATGGCGATTGGTCTTTCAATTTTATTTGGTGTGCGTTTGCCAGTAAACTTCAATTCGCCGTATAAAGCAACCAGCATAATTGAGTTCTGGCGTCGCTGGCATATGACGCTCTCGCGCTTTCTGCGTGATTATCTCTATATCCCATTGGGTGGTAATAAAAAAGGGCAAATTCGACGTTATATTAATTTGATTCTAACAATGCTTCTTGGAGGACTTTGGCATGGCGCTGGATGGACTTTTATCATTTGGGGCGCACTCCATGGCTGTTACCTTGCGGTAAATCATATTTGGCGTTTTATTGCGCAGGGATTCCACTGGAGTGTGCCCAAGCATTTGTCTAAGCCAGCTTCAATGTTAGTTACTTTTATATGTGTCATGATTGCTTGGGTATTTTTTCGTGCGTCTAATACCGAAACAGCGCTAACTATCTTACGCTCTATGTTTGGCGCGCATTCGCACATACCTGTGGCGCAAAATTTATTATTCAGTGATAAACTAATTTTAGTCATCCTATTATTCGTTGCGTGGCTATTTCCTAATTCCTTACAGATCATTGGTCGCTATGAAATTGCATTAGGAAATTCAGCAATCATGACAAATGTCGTGCCCAAATGGTATCAGTGGCGTGCCACATCTATCCATGCGATATTGGCAGGGTGTATGCTAGCCATTGCATTGTTGGGTGTGCTTGCCGTGGGAGATGGAGCCCAGTTTTTATATTTTGAGTTTTAATTTATGCGCAATTATTTACATTTATTTTTATTCTGCTGCGCTTGTATGCTTTGTCTTATGACATTTCTTTATACCCCAAATGAAGACCATATTGGCGCTATTAGCTTGCATAACGATACAACTTGGTATATGAATTTCAGGCGAGCAAACTCAATGCAATTCCAAGACCGAGACGTATTGTACCACCGTATAGGAAAATCAATTAAACATGCTAAAAAGGCCGATATTATTATACTTGGCCATTCAATGGCTTTGTTCGGCCTTGATTGGCAGATGCTTAATGCTTTTGCCAAAAAAAATCACGTTCGAATCTATAATATGGCTTCTGCAAGTGATGCAAGTGGCGAATTTTCATTGCGTATAATTGAAAAATATCATATTCATCCTTCAATTTGGATTATAAACGCAGATGATCATGAAAATAATTTTTTTAAAGTAGTCCTGCAAAATACGGATATAGGGACTGCAGCTTATGTTGTTAAGTACTCACGTTGGCAAGCATTTAAAAATATCCTCTCTAAAAATATTACCTGGAAAACTGAACTTTTATTCAGGCAAATTATGCCAAAAAAAGTAATTGATGTTTTTTATCCAAATGAATCCATTTTTAATTATCGCTCAATTACTACCGGCAATTGGAATAATGAAAATTGGCCTGGCTATAGTGCAAAGAATGACACTTTTAAGAATGATCGTGAACCAAATTGTCACATGGCGCAAGATGAAGCGCTTTGGGCTACTCAATATATAAAACGCCTTAAGCAGGGTGATGTCATATTAACACTGGTTCCCTATATTAAATCATGCCGGCCCCGTGTTAAGGAGCTAGCAAATTATTTGAAAGTCCCGTTTATTTCTATAGATTGGCAAGGAATGACCAGCGTTGATCACGGTGGCCACTTAGATAGTGCAGGTGCGAAAATGTTTACATCCGCCTTACTTCAGCAATTAGAGAAAAATCCAGATTTTAAAAAATTAATACTTAAACGATCTAGTGTAATTAAACATTGAGAGAGATAAAAAAGGATCAATAATGAAGACATTAAACCCGCTTACTGGATTGCGGGGCATCGCTGCCTATTCAGTCCTGATTGCGCATGGAATAAGCGCCTCTTTTTCTTATAGCGGTATTAATTTGGCGCAGCCGTTTGCGTTGCGTCTGGCATACTTTGGCATGTCTCTCTTTTTTGTCTTGAGTGGGTTTGTTATCCATTATAATTATGCAACATTGATTAGATCCGAAGGGGTAATGCTGGGCGGTTATCAGTTTATAGTAGCAAGAATTGCTAGATTGTATCCTCTTTATGCATTGGTAATTTTATTTTCGTTAGATAGCATACCAAGCGCCATTTTTTGTAACAAGAAATTGGAGGCGCTAAGTTATTTAACACTAACGCAATCGTGGTTCAATTTAGAAACAACTATATTTCCGCCGGCATGGTCGATTAGTACAGAATGGTTTTTTTATTTAGCATTTATTTTATTATTACCTCTTTTTGAGAAAATACGTCGACCTCTGATCACATTAGTCATTTTTTTAATATTAACTTTTTTATTATTGCCATATTTAATCAAATATCAAATAAGTTTAGATAGTAGCCAAACTGACTGGATAATTTATTTTTCTCCTTTTACCCGTATATTTGATTTTATTGCTGGGAATTTAGCGTCAGTATTATATTTATCTTATCAAGATTCTCAGCGAAAAATAGGAAGATCCGAATTTATAGGGTTGTTATTTTGTATCTTCTGGTGCGCTATCATTATTGTATTTAATCCATTAAGATCTGGCAAATTTTCCATTCTAATCTCAAACTTCATATTTGTGCCGGCTATTGCTCCCTTGCTCTTGTATTGTTGTCGATATAATACTTTCGTGAGCAGACTACTTTGTAGTCGCCCACTTATGTTTATTGGCGAGATTAGTTATTCCGTCTACTTGTTAGGATTTATGATTATAGTTGGCGTGTCATCAAACTACGTTTGGTATCATGCTACTAATATGGCTTATATTAATTCATGTATTAAAATAATTATAATAATCACATTTACCACTTTTATTGCTTATGGTAGTTACAACCTTTTTGAAAAACCAGCACGCTTATGGGTTAGAAAGATTTTTACCTTGGGCAAGAAAAAAGAAATAACTGAAATGATTCCAGAAAATTCTATTTTGCAATTAACGCAAGAAACGCCTCCTTAGTATATTGGGGTTAGTGTTTGCAATTTTGCAAATTCCCCTTTTTAGAGTGGTGACCTTACAGTTTCCAATACAACCTCAGGAGTATTTTCATATTGCGGTTTTTTGGCCAGTAACTTTGATTTTAGCCAGCGTTGTGCTGGAATTTCTAGCATTAAATAGCTTCCATAACCAAAGACAGTTGCTAATATCACAATTAAAATAGTTTTTATAATTGCATTCATCGGTGACAACCAAGTGCTATTACTCAAAACAAATGAAGATAGAAAAATCGACATAACTGCAAATTGAAACACCCAGACAGAATAACTAATTTCACCAAAAAACATCATGTAACGCTTACTCAAAAAATTACTTAAACTCGTATGATAACGACAGAGCAAAATTAGCAAGGGCGCAATAGCAGGGGCGAAGATAAAATTAGGAAGAAAATTGGCAAAAAAATTACTTGGAAAAGCATTTAATCCGATACCGATAAAGCACCAGATTACACACGCAAGTGTATAAATATTTACAGCGAAAGAACTTAGAGGCTTATGCGCCCCCGCAAGGTACAATTGAGATGCCAAAGCTCCAGCGATAAATTCTAATACTCTTATATAAGGTGAAAAGTATGTCAACCAATGCCAAATAGGAGCACTTATCGGCATTCCTTTCAAAGCTAAAAAAGGCGTAAGAATATTAATTACTGGATCTTTTAGGCTGAATATTATTGCTAAAATAATAGGTGTTACTATCAAAAAAATGATAAGCGCTCGAAATGAATTTCTGATTCTTGTTACGGAGCCTGAAAATAATATAAATGTTATGTAAAAGAACCATTCTGCACTTATGGGCCAAGAATGCCCAAACAATACCCCATTGATACCCTCAATGTTAAACCATGTTTGCGTTAAGGTAATATCAGAAATAGCTTGCCACAAATTATCAAAATTATTGCTTGGCAATGAACCCAGCGACATTACTATGCCAAATATATATAAGGGATACAATTTTGCAACTCTTGCAGTCATGAAACGATAGCCACCAGATACAATCCCTTCAGAGCGTATAATATTTGAATAGTTATAGTGAATCACGAACCCACTTAGCACAAAGGTTAACGACATTCCAAAATGCCCAAGGCCAAACGTTAAATCTGATAACAATTGATGACCAGGATAAATGAATGAATAATGAATTGCATGAGCAACCAACAATGAATAAGCCGCCACACCACGCAATCCAGTCAGCGCGTTTAATTTTTTCATTATGGCTCCTTTTAGCTTTAGACAGACATTAATGTTTCGCAGATACTAATAAATTATTGGGCTCTTTCCAAGGAAATTTGATTGGGGATAAATGAGCACCCTGATTTTTTATTTTTGTCATAAACTGATTAAGATACACAAGAGACTGTCTATATTTAAATGCGGGATCTTCTTTTTCTCCTAACCGGTTAGCATAAGCTTTAACAAATGCATCAGTCACGGGGTGATCAGAGGGGTTTTTCCAAGTCAGCAGGTACGTTTTTCCATCTGTCCATTTAATAGTAAAGTGTTTCTTAATATTCTCAGTATTAAATAAAGGACTATAGGGTAAGAAATCACATAGTGGATATTCGCTTAGAAATAAAAAATAATTTAATCCTTCTTGTTGAAGAATATTTTTTGCTATTTCCGGTGTTCCATTAAGAATTTCATTCATTCGCGATGAAAATTTAAAAGAAATAAAACTTTCAACCTGGCACTCAGGTGCCATACAGTAAGAAACAACTGTTGTGCTCCAGACTCGTTCACCACGTGGCACTTGTTGCATTGCCTGCCAAGTTCCGGGATGGATGCCACCAAAAGGAAAGCCTAATAATTGTTTAGAGTAAGCTTCAGCTAAACTTATCTTGCTAGATAAAAAAATTGCTGGAGATGTTGATATGGTTTTAGCATTGGTAAACCAATTGGGCCATGACATTAGGACGCTGACAATTAAGATGATAGGCATAATTTGTCTTGAGAAATGGTTGCTTAATCTTGAGCTTGAATTGATGTTAATTAGCCAACTCCATGAAGCAGAACAAACCACAAGTATCAAAGGAACAAAAAATGTACTGAAGCGCAAAAATGAACCCGCTTGAGGCGTGTGTCCAAAAATTACTGACAAAGCAATGAAAGTTATAAATATAGTAATAAGGTCATGAAAAATATGATTTTGGATTGCGCAGAACCTAATAGAGTCAGTCTGTATTTTATGCTTAGCTCTAAGTTGAGTTATCAAGCGTGGAGTAAAGTAAAGTGCCGTGATAAAAAGGATTGAATAGAAAAATTTGTGCTTTCCAATTTCTAGCAAGGAAATAAATTGTTTAATTACTGCAAGACTGGAATTCATTCCTATAAAAAATAGGAGAATAACAACAGAAAAAGAAAGTAATAAATAGATAAGATGCTTAAGCGTAAATTGTGACTTCAATATATTGACAATTAAAAACATATAAAAAAACAAAGGAAAAACCATGCTCATCAAAGCAATTGAAAGAAAATTAGCCCTTGTATATGAAATTAATTGCTGATAAACATCTGTAAAAGCCCATGGAGTGACAAGGTAACCTAAATTATGCCTTATCCACGCAACCTGCATAATGTTAGGTAATACCCCCCATTGATCCAATTTCTCAATGTTAGCAAACCGCCACATTTGGTCAATTAATTGATCCGTAACAAGACCAGTTACAACGTAATTTAGTAGAAAAATTCCACAAGTAGTAATGAAAAGTGCCATTGAAACTAATGGCAGTGCTTTGGCATCAGCCTTATTTTTATTAAAAACAGCTTGGATTATTTTAATGCCGAGAAAAGCTATAAAAAATATTGATATTGCCTGTGTTAAAATGGCCGCGCTTATCAATGTTGAGGCAAGACAAATATAAACAGCTTGTTTGCCCGAATTTTTCTGAAAATGTGTCATTGATACTGACCATATAGCCAAAACGACTAATGCGCTGACTTCTTCGTGAATTTTTTGGAACTCTCCACCGCTACTATCTACAATTGAGAATAAATTATAGAAAAGATATATTGAGGCGCAAAATAAAGGCCATAATGTCTGTGGGGAAAGACGTCGAGTAAGGGAATAAAGCGCTAGCGATGCGGTGGCCACACAAACAAAAACCATCAAAGAGGGGGACAGAGGGTCAGTAAGAAGTATTCCAAGAAAATGAAGACCTGCTCCTTTCGAATAATAATAGTGGTACCACACGTCGTTGGGTGCTAATCCATGTTGCTTAATGACAGTCATGTAATAATAAAAATAATGGGTGAAATAATCATGGCCGCCACTGGGATATAAACCACGAACTAGTAATACCCACATCATTATAAATATGATACTCAGGTGGGAAAACAACTGAAGTCGTGATGAAAATGATTGTTGATTGGCTTGATAAATCTGACGACCCACAGTGCGTAGAGAATTTTCAAGATGGCGGGATGACATCAGAAGGATGGCCAGGCATATTATTACCATAACAGATGGATAATACAAATTAAAAATACCCAACAGAAGCATACTTAGATGCCAGATACCTACGCCTGTACCGAATCCTAGGACATACCGTTCTATGTAGGTAAGCTGATTGAATGATCCAATTGATGTGACTGTAAGTAAAAACAGATACCCAGTTGCATAAATAATCCAGCTAATCAAAAGAACAAATAAAAATCTAAAAAAATTGTAAAATAAAACAATGCTGCCTTGATCAAAGAAGTGCCGATGATAGACATCCATCTTGCCAAACCAAAAAATAACCCCTAAAAAAATAGCTGCTGGTAAGCACCTGTATAAGGCAGAAGAGAAAGTTGTGGAAATCCGATGTGGATAATAAGACTGATTTTGTTTAATTTCCATTACAACTCCAAGAAAAACATCTGTCTACTTCAATGGGCAAGCATCCGTAGTATGCTGATTTTTTTTGTGCATAACAAGACATCGGTAATGATTTGCATGGTCTCTCTTAGGGAGTTATACTTCGGCTTATTCGTAGCCAATGGTCTTTCTTTGTATGCTACTACAAAAGTATCCTCATATTTTAATTATTCTATTATCTGCTCTATTAAGCGCGGCACTTTGGCATGTTACATTCATTAACTTCTTTCCAGACTCAGAACAATATGTCCGCACAGCTTTTGCCCTTATCAATCAACCTGGCGAATTCTATTATTATCGAACGTGGGGCTACTCAATTTTTCTCGTACTCTTGGGCGTTACTACATTTCATACGTTCTATCTGTTACTTGTAGCGCAAGCATTACTGGGGATTGCAATGCCTCTCATAGTGTTCGCTACCATTCAGCCTTTTAGCAAAAAAACTGCATTGGTAACTGCTGTTTTAGTAGCCATTTCTTTCACGCCTTTTATCTGGCAAAAGCTGATCATGACTGACCAAATAGCCATGTTCTTGTATTATCTTTTAGCTTATGTGGCGATGCGGTTTATCTTTTATCAGTCCTATAAAAGCTTAGTAATGTTAGGAATCATAGGATTTTTGTTGTTTTTAATGCGGCCCTCAGCCATGTTGATTTACTTCTGCACACTGGGTTGTCTACTCTTATTTAACCTAAATGTTTGGAAACGAATAATTGGGGCGGCTTGTGTTTTTATAATGTCAGTATTGTTTTTTCAGGTTTTTCAGTATGATTGGGTGTCGAAGTATAATGATAAACATCACATTCAGAATTCATTCACTCATGGAAGTATGGTGGGTAGAATGTTTTTTTTCAATATATATGGCGCTGCTCCCTTTTTTACAAATGAATTGACGGTCAGTCCTCAAAATGGCAGCTGTTCCAATGCTTTTTATCAGCATTTATTGCAATGGAGTGAAAAAAATACTCCCATCACTAATAAATACTTAGCTAATAAAAACGCTACTGATTTCGTGAATAAGCTACTTTCAGAGCCTAATCTTCAGAATCATGCGGTTATGTGGCTTGCTTTGGATCAGCGAATTGGCTCAGTTAGGGCTGACCGTTTATTTGCTTGTACTGCGGTCGAAGGCTTGATAAAGCATCCTTCCGCTATTTTATTATTTGTTGATGGTTTTGTGGAATTTTTTATGTCTGGTGATGTGGTATATAACTCAGGAAAAAGAGTCGCCTGGGATGCAAGTAGTATTACAACTGCTATGTTGACTAAACATTTAAGTAACGATCCTAACTTCTCTAATAAGCTTAGAAATGAATTGACTAATGAAATAAAAGTAAGTGCAAATAAGTATGAGACAACGGTATTAACTTACAAAATTCTTTTTTACTGGCAAACAGCTTTCAAAATTGTTGCCTCGATTCTTGCCTTAATGCTACTGCCTTTGTGTTTGTTGGCCGAACGACGTATAGCTTGCATGGCAACACTAATAGCTTTTTATCTTGTCTATCAATCTTTAGTAGCAACCGTTTTTGCTGCTCCTCATTTTCGTTATAGTTCGCCCCAAATACCCTTTATCATAATGCTGGCTGCCTTAGGAATATATTCATCAATAAAGAGAAGAAATATTACTTACAAAACCGGGCAATAATTTGCATGGTTACTCTTAGGGAGTTATACTTCGGCTTATTTCTCTGTTGAGATGGACCTGGCAATGTTTAGTGGCGTATATGCGAAAAGAGTTGGTTTATTTTTTATCTTAGCTTTTGCTTACTCAATTATTTTATCTTTTAGCTATTCTAGCGCTGCAACGTATGTTTGCCCCAACCATGTAGGCAGTATGTTCAAAATGGCAGTTGATGTAGCCAATGGACTTACTCTGTATGGTCAGACCTATTCTCAATATGGACCGGTTCCGACTTGGATCCAAGCGTTAGCTCTATCTATATTTAGTCATAATGTCATTGTATCTGCTATGACGACTATGCTGTTTGCTTTTGCTACCATTTTTCTTTTACAACTGGTTTGGAGTAGGGTTTTAACGTTTCCATACGTAGCTATTGCCATTGTTTTGCAGGCAATCATTCAGCCCGATGTCTCGCTTCCGTGGCCAAATGCTTATATGGGGTGTTTTTCTGCTGCGACTCTGCTTGCGATCATTTCGTATTTTGAAAAACCTCTAGCGTGGAAACTTGTTGTTGCGGGGTTAAGCACAGCTGCAGTAATACTATGCAGACAGCAAGGTGTTGTTCTCTTTCTGTTTGTTTTTATGTGTCTGCTTTTCCTTTTTAAGGGACCACACAAATCGTTCACCAATAGAGCTACAGCTTCTTTTTGGTATTTCTTGGGTACTTTTATTCCAATTGCGGTTTATTTGATGTATCTGCAATCCAAACACATGCTGGTCGATTTTTATAAACAAACGATTCTTATCATTCCTATCGCCTATACTTCAGGCGATCTTTCCTTGATCAATCATTTGAAAATGTTACTAAATAACTTTTTCTTAGCAGACAGGCTGTTTTTTATATCACTATGGGGCATTATAGGTCTTATCTGCGTATGCTCTATGGTCGTTCTCCTTTTTAAACGTTCATTAGAAGAACCCAAGTCACGAGTCATATTTCTTTGTGCGGGATTTGCATTAGTCGGAATGCTAAATGCCTATCCTCTGCCAGATGATTTTCGCTACGCCCACGGTATGGCGCCTGCAACTGGCATTTTGATTTATCTTTTATACATCGCTTTTTCAAATATGTTAGCGCCCTTGCGTTTTATTTCAGTTTTGCTCGTAATTAGTGTCATGTTTAGTCCGGTTATTTCATATGTATATAAGAATTATCATGCGGGCATCCGTTTTCTGAAAAAAGGTTCCATAAATGGTTATGCTAGAGTCAGTGTTCCGACTGAAATTGCGGGAACGTTCCATACTCCTGAGAATGTTCAGTTCTATACAAAATTGGATAGATTACTCAGCCAATACTCCAAACTTTATCCTGAGACTTCCCTCATTTCTCTAGGAGTTGAACCGCTATTTGCTACTTTCATCCACAATAACAAAAATGCGCATCAGATGCCGTTTCTTTGGTGGTCTAAAACGGGCACTATGAATGATGGCGGAGAAAATAATACGATTAATGCATTACTCTATCCTGATTATTTTTTAAAATTACATGCCTTTATTGCGCAGAATAAACCCTTACTTTATACTTACGGCCAACACATTGATGGTTATAAACCTATATTTGAGAATATCGGTGGAGTAGGATTTCCTCTTTACTGGGCAAACCAATGGGTCGTACGGCCAATTGTTTCAATTCAAGCACCTATAGATCGTGCTGATAAGTTTTTAGCATCCACCAATACAACAGAATTTTTCAATGTGCCTGAAAGGGTCGTTGTAGCAAAAGTATTGGGTAGGTCCTCGTCAGAGATTCAGGCTGAACATTCTTTAGAAAACTTGTTCGATTCCCGTCTTGATACTTTTATGTCGTATACTTCGAAAATGCCTTTTGAATTAGAACTTAAACTTCAATTGCAAAAGTCTTATACCATATCTAAGATTACTCTCTATCCTAGGGGTGGTTACGAAAAATTACTTCCGCGATATATCACCATTTCTAGCAGCCTAGATGGTAGCAATTGGAGCCTAATAACTGCTTCTTATTCTGATACTATCAACGCAACCCAGCATGGTGCTGTTTTCTCTTTCAAACCTAAGAAAATCAAATTCTTAAGGATAAGTATGAATTCTTTAGAGAATGACAAGGATCACTTTGTTCAGATCTCTCAAATTATTCTAGACTAGTAAGCTGAAAACTTTTTAAGAGGTATAGATTGAAGTGAATAAACTATGATTATAACGCTTACAGCAGCATTATTATTCTTGGCGTTTATTTCCCATGTATTATGGTGGAGATATAAAATGCCGCCTAACACAACAAGTGCTTTGTTATTCATTTTTTTTGGTATCTTAATATTCTCTATCATAGGTTATATATGGCTGTCGGAAACCCCTATTATTTTGCAATTGGGTGAAATGATACGCTTTATATTGCTTTATACGAGTTGCACGCTGGTGTATATCATCCTCTATTCAGCTATCGAACAACAAAGTCCCACATTGGCTATTATAAATTACATTAACCAGCACGGAAAAAGTGGCTGCGATGATCAGTCCCTTAATAAATATTTAAATGCCAGTGAAGGAATTGAGCAGCGTCTCAGTGTGATAGTGCAGTCGGGATGGATTCAATCGACGGAATCTGGTTGGCGACTTACCAAAAAAGGATTTCGTATTGCTTACATTTTTGAATATGCAGCAACTATTTTTGGATTAAATAAGGGAGGGTGAATATGTTGCTGCAATGGTTATTAACCTTATCACCCATAATCGCCTTGATGATCAATGTGGTTAGCCAAATCATTAGTGTGCATTTGACTCAACGCATCGGCATGTCTATTCTAATTGGGTTGTTATTGGGGCTAATAGAAAATACCTTGTTTTGCCATTTTTTGTTTATAACAGACAGTTCACTTTTTTCTATTGATAATTGGTGCGTTAGCATCCTTACTTATCTTGCGCTTTCATTTTGTTATTGGGCATTTCTAAATTTAAATATTACTTCTTTACGGATACGTATCGCTCGCGAATTGCTGCTGGAAAAAAATGGCATATTAACTACCAAAATTTTATTGCAACGTTATTCCCCGCAGGAATTTATTAATCGCCGTATACAACGATTAGAAACAACAGGGCAAATTAAAGATCAAGATGGAAAATGGATACTTCTTTCAAAAAAATTATTATTATTTGTCATTGTATCCACAGCTTTGCGTAAATTAATTATTCCATCAAATTCTTCTAGGGTATAAAAATATTAACCAAAGCATATTGCGGGTTTTCAACTCCCATTTTTTGCTTCTTCACGATCACTGTTTGTAAGTAAGTTTTTCGAAATATTTTTCCAACTATAAAAATTGCTTTTACTCCAACGCGCATGACAGTGCTAATTATGCCTTTATGCATTGGGACATCAATAGCCTTCAATGGCACATTATGATTGATAACTTTTAGAACTGTAAAATTATTATCTTGTGTTAATAAGCTTTCTAAACTATTTTTATTAAAATGATTGAGATGGTGTGGATCATAGAGTCTTTTGAATATAAATGAGAAGCCTATTTTTCTCATTATATTGGCTAAACTATATAAAAACCCATCTCTATTAATTGTCATGATATAGGCAATACCATCGTCTCGTAATAATGTATGAATGCGCTTTTGAAAGGCGCGTACATCTTCTAAATGTTCGATCACCGCCAATGAAATAATCGCATCAAATTTTGTTGAAAATGTATGCGTTAAAAAATCCCCCTGCAGAAAAGTTATGTTATGTGATTTTTTGGTAATTTCATCAATAGGTGCCAAATCTATACCATATAATGAAAAAGAATTGTTATTGGCAGCAAGATATTTCAAAAAATCCCCATTTCCACATCCTGCATCAAGAACGCAAGTGGCATTTCTTTTTAAAAGGTCCTGATGAATGGTGGAGAATAACCCGTAATTTGGATTTTCAAACCACTGGCGGTGTGTTTTGAGATAATAATCGGCTGAATAAGTTTCTGGCTGAATCGTTGTTTGATCCGTAAAGCAATGGCTGCAAGTCTTACATTTTCGAAGTTCAAGTTCTTGTAACTTGACCCATAGATACGAAATTCCATCACAAACAGTGCATTTTATTGCAGTTTCACTCATATTCTGTCTCCGATCACGATAATAGGATAACTTGAAATTATTTTGTTGCATGCACCCAGTATTGACCACCCAAGGGCAACCATTTCAGATAAGGCTCAATGTTATTTAAAAGCGGCAACCAAGGGGGGAAGAAGAGGCAAAATCCCTGGCGATATAAATCGAACCCAGCTTCTCGTACATATTTTTTAAGTGTCCTTGGGGCAAGCAAAATTACCCCTTTATCAAAGGGACAAGAACTAACAATTTTTCGTGTGACTGGATTATAAGGGTTATGTTCGAAAATGATAAGCTGACCGCCTGGGGCGAGACTTTGATATAACAGTTTTGTCACATTTGCCCGTTGACTACAGGGGATATGATGATAAACGCTCGCAACAAAAATCAGATCAAAATGTGACTCACAGCTGGGTAGTTCTGACGTTGCGACGAATTGTACTTGTGGATTCAGTTTTTTGGCAACATCAAGACTTTCGATAGAAATATCAGTTCCAAAAATAGTTGAATTGGGATAGGCCTCTTTTAAAAATGGAATATTACGTCCAATGCCACATCCAAACTCCAGAATTTTGGCAGGGTTTTCGGATATTGTTTTGGTAATATTAATCTTATATTGCGCAAAATAACCATCATCCGAAGTAAACAATTTTGTTTGCTCTTTCAGCAGTGAATTGTACGTTTCTGTGAACTCGTCAAAGTTAACTTCTTCGGTCATGAAGCACTCCATATCGCCCAAGGCGCTTTACCAGTCTGCCATAGTTTTTCCAAATCTCGCTTATCACGTAAGGTATCACATGGCTGCCAATAGCCTCCATGCTGATATGCCACGAGTTCATTCTTCTTGGCAAGCTCTATCAAAGGTTGTTTCTCCCAGGTGGTTTCATCAGATTCGATATAATCCATTATTCCAGGTTCCAATACAAAAAACCCACCATTAATCCACCCCATTTGATTGCTTGGTTTCTCTTCAAAGGTAGAGACGTGGGTTGATTGAGAATCATCAAAATTTAAAACACCAAATCGACCCTGGGGTTGCACAGCCACAACTGTCGCCAGCTTTTTATGTGTATTATGAAATGCAATGGTGTC
>JANWKD010000063.1 GCA_025451595.1 Candidatus Babeliales bacterium
ACTGCTGAGATAAAACTATCAAATGCTTTATCATATTTTTTGGTTGAAAGGTAATATGAAACTGCTACCAAATTACTCTTATATGATTGGCTACATGAAAGTTTATCATAATTAGCATCTTTTAAAAATTGACAATTTGGGATATTGATCTGAAGATTTTTTGGTTGATCAACATTGATTGGAATTGTTATCGAATTCATCGATTGGCTCTCTCGAAAAGCCTCATCTATCCGCGCTAAAAGATATAAAATTTTATCATCAGTTTTGGGACTTGGATTTAGAATCAGATGATTTAAAAGATAGTTAGAGATATCGTTCATAGTGACTGATGTGATTTCCAAATGCAACGATCCTTCAGAATCAAATGATTTTTCAATTAAATCAAGTGCCTTTGATAATGAATCAGATGTTTTTATTTTATTTTCTAAGTATATCCTTGCTTGAAATAAATATGCATCTCGTTGATAGCATCCAGAAGGCAAACTAAATCTTTCTATCGCTTTTTGATACTCTTTTTTATGAGTATATAAAATACCAAGCTCTAAATTATGTTCCTTTATTCCGCAGTCAACTACCTGAGAAAACAACTTAATAGCCTCATTATAATTTCCATCTACATATTCTGATTGAGCTAAACGCCTTAATGCTCTTACGAATACATTATTATCGTCAGAAGGTCCGTTTTTTATTATTTTTCTCAGATATTCTTTCGCTTTTATTCGTAATTTATTATTTATCTGAATCGGTATATTAAAAACTCTTCCATTGACGATTATTCTGCAATTCAGATATAATTCAGCTAATGAAATGAGTGCATTAAGATTATTTTGATCGGCAGATTTCGTTAAAAATGTCACTCCTTTTTTAATATTCTCCCGCAAATTCCCTTGATTAGGATTGTCAATCAAACACAAGTACCCGAGCGAACATAAAATTGAAGAATTTGTCGGGCATAATTTAAATGCTTCTGATAAACAGTGGTACGCTTTTTTATAATCAGCTATGTCAATATACTTAATACCTTTCAGCCGCAATAGTTGAGAATAATGAGTCTTAACTGTTTTTGGATCGAGCGTCATTCCTATTTGACAGGTTTCTAAAGCCAAATCATTTAATAATGATTGCATTTCAAGTGAATCATATAACGGATACCGTTTCAGATTTACTTCAGTCAAAAATGTAAGAATTTCTTTTACATATGAATTATTTTTTATGTCATTATTATTTTTGCAAAAATCTAACAGCAAATCATAGCAACCGGTTGAATATAATAATTCCAAATTTTTTTTACTATCGATAACATCATTATCAATGGATATTAAAAAATCGAAAGCGCTTCCCATTATATTTGATTGTAATAGATAAAATGCGTGTAAATAACCACATTTAGGAAATGACGCATGAAGATATTTTAAATAACTTAATGCAGCTCGTTTTGTATTAAGATTTTTATTGCAATTATTATCGAGAACTTTAACAAAATAGTCACAGGATTTTTCAAAGTTTTGTTTTTTGGCATACAATATCCCTAAAAAGAAATCTACTAACGGGTTATTTTGGTTCTCATTTTTAATTAACTCATTCAATGCGTTATCATATTCTTTATTATCATAATAGGACAAAACTCGATCCATGATACCTTGATCTTGAAATTTCTTTTTTTTATTGATCTCTTCTAGAGTTTTCTTCGATCTCTCGCATCCTAATTGAGCAGCTTTTGTAAGTAACGAAATACCTTGAAGACGATCGTGTTCGATAAAGCTATAATCCAATTCACAATAAAGTGGTCCAAACCAATACTGTTTTGCTAATTTTCGTAATGCATCTTTATTAGTCGATAAAGAATCTGATTGTAGAAATGATTGCCGCTGCAATGCAATAGTATCGTTTGACAACAATCCTTTTTTATAAAATGAATTAAGTTTTAATAAGTATTTTGAATCGAGTTCAACAGCCTTTTTGTAATATTTTTCTGCAGAATTATAATCTTTGATGTGTACATACTCATTGGCTAGATCAGCATATTGAAAAGCCAACAAGCTATTTTTTTTTTGAGCGACAGATATCTGCTCGTTTGCTTGTTCAATAAGTTTAATACCTGATAACAATCGTTTAATTTTCGTCGTATTGTCATCACCAAATCCAATTTCTTTTCTCATGCAAGTAATTGAGCCTAATACTAATTTAAATTCGGGATCTTTATTTGCCAGATTTACTAATTTATTATACGCGCCCGTTTCTTTCATGAACGAAATAGTATCTTTCGTATCTTTTTTATCATAGGAATTATTCAAATCATTTTTACAACTTCTTTGTTCAGAAACTTCTAAATAATTTCTAGCTTTTTGAGGATCACTATCTGCATATATTAAAAAGAGATAATATCCGGCTGCAATATTATTACGGTCAAACAACCGTTGTAATGCATCCTTATAATTCGCTTGAGAAGTCCTTACATACAATTCAAAATAAGATTGAACAGCCTCTTCATCATCTTTCTCAACTGTTATTGCATATGTTTTATCTGCAGGTTTGTTTACTAAATCAAGGTCCTTATTCATTGACTGCTTTTCTAGTGGTTCTACGCAAGTAGAGAAATATTGTTGTTTTAGTTTTTCAAACTCTTCACCCGCTTTTAAATCACCACCCGTTATTGCTAAATCACGATATTTTTCTGCCAGAGAAATATTTTGTTCAATTTCCTTATATTCACCGGTGATAAATAAACGCATTAATCTACGAGATGCCGACGTATTGTAATATTTTTTAGGCTGTCCAAACTTAACAGTTCTCGGCCTTGCTGCTTGTTCAAGCCAATACAACCCGTCCCGTGGATCATCAGGCAAAAACATTTCACCAACCTTGAATTGGGCAGGAGAAAAATGTTTATAAGCCGACTTTACAAAAAACTCAATCGCTAATTCTTCGTTACCCGTCCTAGCTAAAATAGTGCCATAATTAAATTGAGCTATACGATTTCCATTTTTCGCACATACCATAATTTCTTGATTGCTACTTTTTTCATCATTTATGATATTGCTATATTCCTTATATTCGCCTTTTTTTCGGGCTAAATATTCTTCATAGGTTGCAACTTGTGAAATCTCCATGCAAAGTGCAGAAGAAAAAAAACAGAATAATAGCAATAAAACGTACATTAGAAATGATACTCCTGTTACATGTATGATCTATAAAATTGGGTTTATCGTAAAATTTTTTGTGGCATTTATTATAATAAAGATAGCTATTTTTTTAAAAATTGAAATCCGCAATTCCAATGTGATTCATGATATCTAAAAAAAAAGCTTTTTTTAATAATAGCTCTGACTGATATTTTGACAAACCACGCGTTTGAAAATAAAAAAGTTGCTCTTTATCAAAATATCCTATTGCACTGCCATGCTTACATTGAACTTCATTAGTCTGAATTTCTAAATTTGGTATCGCAATAGCCTTTGCTTGCGAACTTAATAATAGATGTTTGCTATTTTGAATTGCATTGGCATTCAAAGCTTCTTTAAAAATAGAAACAGTACCCTCATAACGAGCTTGCGCTTGGTCTGCTACACAACCTTTAATATTGATAGAACTTATCGTATAGGCCCCCTTATGAATCTGTTCCGTCTTTATAGAAATATTCTGCATTTCCTTATTATCATGCATCCCTTGCATGGTTATTTGAGCGTGAGCACCCAATAACTCAACAGAACAATCTAAAATAAAAGTATCGGTGTTAATTGCCGTAAAAAGAAATTGACACGATGTTTGTTCCTCTTGACGAATCGAATAGGTTGCATTTACTGAAGCTTTGTTTGCGGTTAGTATATACGTTAGCTTTGAACATCGCTTTAATAATAAATGAACTTGTATTAATTGAATATCTTGTGCAAGAGCTAAGAATGTAACTTCTGCCTGTTCTTCAATAACTATCGCTACATGACGAATATCAGATGGTAATAACGTATGTAGCGTTATACTATTTGCATTCCTATATGATTTTGGAACGTATACCACATAATCAACCGAATTGGGCAAATGATAGAAATGTTTCATAGCATTTGTGGCAATTGCATACGTAATCTGATTACCCAATTGAACCTTCCATTTCAAGCGCGATTAAACGATTAATTTCCACTGCATATTCCATTGGTAACTGTTGAACAAATGCATCAATAAACCCGTTCACAATTAAAGCAGCCGCTTGCGTTTGAGATAACCCCCTACTCATTACATAAAACAACTGCTCATGGCTGAGCTTGCTGACTGAAGCTTCATGTTCAATACTAGCCATTTCTGCACGAACATCGATGGTAGGATAGGTATCTGAACGTGAATCTGAGTCGAGAATGAGTGCTTCGCATTGAACTTTTGAACTGACTGATTGCGCATTGGCAAGTACCTTTAACAATCCGCGGTAGCTCGAGCGACCACCATCTTTACTAATTGATTTTGCCACAATAGAAGAAGAAGTATTTGGCGCCGCATGAATAATTTTACCACCAGAATCTTGATGTTGCCCTTTGCCAGCTACTGCAATAGAAATTATTTCACCTTTAGCGCCAGGCTCTTTTAAAATGATAGCCGGATACTTCATCGTTACTTTGCTACCAAAATTACCGTCAACCCATTCAACGCGCGCATTACGATATGCAATAGCACGTTTAGTCACCAGATTATAAACGTTGGGTGCCCAATTTTGTATCGTCGTATAACGGACTTGGCTTTTTTCCTGTGCAACAATTTCAACAACTGCGCTATGTAATGAGCTATTGCTATACACCGGGGCGCTACAGCCTTCAACATAATGCACACTACTTGCGCGTTCAGCAATAATCAATGTTCGTTCAAATTGCCCCATCTGTTCCGCGTTTATTCTAAAATATGCTTGCAGTGGCATAGTAATAGAAACGCCGGCAGGCACAAAAACAAAGCTACCGCCACTCCAAACTGCGCTATTGAGTGCAGCAAATTTATTATCATGCATTGGAACAACGGTGGCAAAGTATTTTTTTATTAAGTCGGTATGCGTTGTTAGCGCTTGAGAAATATCGGAAAAGATGACCCCTCGATCTTGCCACTCTTTTTTTAAATTTTTATAAATAATTTCTGATTCAAATTGAGCAGTCACACCTGCAAGCATCGTTTGCTCAGCTTGCGGAACTCCTAATCGATCAAATATTGTTTTAATAGTTGAAGGAACCTCTTGCCAATCTTGCTTTACCTTCTCGATAGGCTTCAGATAGTAATAGATATCATCAAGAGACAGCGCACTTAAATCAGCTCCCCATGTTGGTAATGGTTTTTGATAAAAAATCTCGAGCGCTTTTAAGCGAAAATCTATCATCCAACCGGGTTCATTTTTTTGCTCTGCTATTTCGATGACCGTAGAACGAGCAAGTCCTTTCGTTGATTTAAAAAATGGCTGATCGTTTCCATCTACAGAATTATTCATAAAAACCTTGTTTATCAATACGATGTGCAAGATCTTGGTTTCCAGAAGTTGTAATAATTCCATTTTTCATTACATGCACAAAATCTGGTACTAAATAATGTAATATTTTTATGTAATGGGTAATTAATAGGATACTTATCAAAGGTCTTTGTGATCGAATAGTTTGTATAGCCGCGCAAACTGCTTGTAACGCATCAACATCCAGGCCAGAATCTATTTCATCCAAGATTACTATCTTTGGTTCAAGGAGTAGTAGTTGTAGCATTTCAAATTTCTTTTTTTCGCCTCCAGAAAAACCATCAAATGCACGATGCGCAAAAGAATGATCAATGGCAAGCAATGTCATGGCAGCATATAATTTGTGTGTAAAATCTTCTATTAATACCGCTTCTGATACTAATGCGCGATATGCTTCTTTTAAAAAAGAAAATACCGTAACGCCAGGAATTTCAGGAGGATATTGAAATACGAGAAACAATCCCAATTGAGCACGCTTGTCTGGTGACAAATGAACTATTTCTTGATCGCCCAAGAGAAAAGAACCGCTTTGTATACTCTAGTTTGGGTGACCCATA
>JANWKD010000064.1 GCA_025451595.1 Candidatus Babeliales bacterium
CCCACTTGTAAAACCGGCCCAGGAACACAAATTCAGACTGCGTATGTAATTCCTGGCAGTGGTGGTTCCGCAGGTGGACCGGCTTCTCCTACTTCAATCACCAATATGTTTGGCAACTCAGGATCAGCGGCGCAAGATCCGCAAGTTGCTCTTCTATTAGAAAAAGAAAGAACACGACAATTAGAAATGCAACTCAATCATGATAAAGAATTAGAAGATCGCCGAGGTCGCTGGGTCGGTGCCATGAAGGAGTATGAAACAAATGAAATTAATAAACGGCATCAAGAATCATTGAAACAACAAAAAGAACTTCAAGACGAACGGTTAAAAATAAAGCGAAACTTGCAAGAAGAGCATCACAAAGTGCTCAACACCCTTGAAGAAAAACGTGGCAAAGCTGAACTAGAAAAAGAAAAAATAAGGCAACAAAACTTGCCACAAATGCTCCAGCACGATTTAGAAAAGACAACGTTGACTCATAAACAGTTTTTAGAAAAGCTATCGCACATTGGTAACGGCCTTTTAGAGTTTACTGGGGATAAACAACGCATGACGCAAACAGCTCTCGTAGCCACTGGTCTTGCGGTCGGGATCTACGGCGCAAAACATGGTACAAAAGCTATTGCTGATGTAGCGTCTGCCTACTTATTAACGCCACCACTGGTCACCGACACGTCCCGCATTGGCTTGAACCAGATTATTCGCCATCCTATTGCTACTTTTTTCAAACCAACGGTTAAATTACCAGAACCGATTTATCCTATCGCATTACAAGACAAAATTAATACCTACATTCGTGCAATTAAGTATCATAGACTTCACAACGAGCCCATTCGGCATGGTCTTTTATACGGTCCTCCCGGAACTGGTAAAACCTTGCTTGCCAAAACGATTGCGCTTTCACTGGGAATGGATTATGCCATTGTACAAGGCGCACAAATTCGTGACTCAAAAGAATTGACCACAATCTTTGCATGGGGAAAAGCATCGAGAAAAGGGTGTGTCATTTTGTTTGATGAGATGGATGCTATCGCCACCAATCGATTACAAGCAAACTTGAGCGAAGAATCACGTAAACTACAAAGTACTCTGTACGCACTTACGGGCGATGATACCAATAAGACACTGGTGATGGGAACAACTAATCTTAAAGGGGTAATCGATCCCGCATGGGAAAGTCGCGCTGGACTCGTTCTGGAATTTCCGTTACCAGATTTAGAAACTCGCATTAAACTATTGCAAGATAAGTTTAACCAATCAATCGTGAAACATGATTTAATCAAATGTACACCAGATATGAATATTCACGAAGAAATTACCGAGATTGCAGAAAAAATTGAAGGTTTCTCGGGACGTGATATTCGAAACCTAACCTCTGCCTTTCTGGCTGAAGCGTATAGCGAAAAAGATCATACTATTACTACTCATCTTTTGCATAAGGTGGTACGTGATACTCTTGAACAAAAAAATAAATTGAAATAAATTACTGTAATGAAAGGACTTCTATGTTAATGAACATAATTCTTATTATCATTCTCTTGGCCGTTCAATGTACGCATCCGGTTGGCGTTGCCGACTATCTTGAAAGCGCACAAAATCGCTTCGATAAAAGTGCTGCGCAAAAAAATAACGCACAAACAAAAGAACAATCAACATCAAATCAAAAACCAACAGAAAAAAAAGAACCAATAATTGCACAGGAAAAAAAGTTCATAGGAAAACCAATTTTAGCAAAGCATAAACAATTTTCAGATCGTTGGTGGAAAGAGCTTTTTGGTAATTGCAAAGAATGTCCTAATTTTGCATATAAAGTTGATTGTAAAAAAATGCTTGAAACCAATAAAGTGTGGCAGGAAGTGGAAGTAATGAATGCAAAAGCCAAACAAATTGTTATGAGGACGGCCTTAGATAATCTTCAAGCTAGGCAGTATGATAATCACGCATGTATTGTTGCGTGTGCTCTTTGTGCCGGTGGTGATCCAAATGAAAGAATGACCATTCCAGACTGTGAACATACCGCGCTGCACGCAGTAACAAGTATATATATGTCTCACAAAGGGTTGTTCTCGCTTGTACTCGAAAAAGGAGCTGACCCTGAAGCATTATGCATACCTGCTCATCCAAGAGAATTTACTCCGGATGAATGGAAGCCTATTTTAGAAGAATATATTAGTAAGAAAAAAATGAACCAAGAGCAAAAAAGCAATGCAGCATAACATTGGGTTAATCCCTTTTCTTAAACGGTATGGGAAAGTTTTATGTGCCCTTCTTTGCTTGACTACGTATTCCGACTGCTTTTTCAGTAACTGGTTTCGTGCAAAAAAATCAGTACAGTTTACTCAATCAGCGGAAAGTATAAAGGCTTGTCTGGAATTGTGTCAGATGGTTCATCAGTTAGTTAACTTAAAGCCACGTCATGCACAAACCAAAGACGAGATGATAAGAATGATTAAAGAATTTAAAGATGCACTCAAATTATGCATCGATATGGAATATGCTGCAGATAAAGATTGCACAGAGCAACAGTTAAAAAACTATAAAAAAGGGGAAGCTTTATTCTTAGAAGCGTATAAAGTAACGAAACTTCAATATGAGGAGTTCATGAAGCAGTATAAACTAGAAAATAATCCGAATATTGCAACTATCTAAAGGAAGCTATGAAAAAAAGAATGCTAAAGGCTATTTTACTAACTTATTCGATTTTAATTTCTACCGCGCATGGAATGACACAGAATACTAAACTGGTCTGTTTATATAGCAAGAAATTAAATGAAACTCAAAAAAAACATACTGCACTGCTATTTGATCAAGCCGAAAAACGATCAAGTGAGATAAAAGAGCTTAATGGGTTAATAGATAACGGTGCTCTTACGCATAGCTATCGCGATACACACAAGAGCAGCTTATTATTGGTTGCAAGCGAACACGGCAATCTTGCTATGGTTCGGTGGTTATTACAAAAGGGTTT
This sequence comes from Candidatus Babeliales bacterium, assembly GCA_025451595.1. GTDB lineage: Bacteria > Babelota > Babeliae > Babelales > JANWKD01 > JANWKD01. Next base: position 2,969 of record JANWKD010000064.1, read on the forward strand.
TAAAATAGATTTAAACAGATCCTTGTATTACAGTGTTTCAGCGAATATTCATAATGAAGCTGATTTTAATGAAATTTCAGAGGAATTAATTAAACACGGCGCTGATATTAATGCAGGAAACGGCGAAATATTCCGCTGGGTAATCTCACGAGGCAATGAAAGACTGTTTAACATTTTCACACAAAACCCTTCTTTAGACGTGTATGCCAAAAACCAATATTTTGGTGAAACTGCTTTAAATGAGGCTGTTCAATATGGCCGCACCTTAATGTTTGACAGATTAGTAATTATGCATAAAAACCCAATAACGCAAAATGAAAAAGATTTTTGTTTAAAACGTGCCGCATTAGAAGGTCATTTAGTTATAGTCAAAAAGCTACTCGTATTAGGCGCGTCAATGTACAGTGGCGCCTATGCCGGAGATAAATTGGGCGAGGCATGGCGACTCGCAAGAGATCGTGGCCATACTCAGATCACCGCTTGGTTTGAAAAAGTCTATGAACAGGATGTTAAAAATAAAAAACCGGAAGCAGTCGATAGCCTGTATTATATATGGAAAAGCAAAGGTTTATCATGAAGCTACTATATTCAATTCTGATCGCAGTAACCCCTATTTGTTTTACAGCAAACGCAATGCGCATCAGCAAATTAGTACCTTTATGGAAGCAAAGTATTGCTCAAAAAAAATTTAGTGAAGAATTATTGTTTCAAGCAGAGCAAAAAACAAGTGATAAAAGTGAACTAAATCTATTAATAAAAAATGGTGGGTTGATTAATACGTGCGGTGGTACGTATGACCAAGGCCTACTTGTTCTTGCATCAGAAAATGGCAATCTTCCTATGGTTCAATGGTTATTGCAAAATAATTTTACAGAAGAAACAAATAAGGCTTTACATTATAGCATTATATCCAATATAAATAATGAAAAAAATCGTAATGAAATCTCCGAACTTCTTATTGATCATGGCGCCGATGTAAATGTTAGCAGTGGAAGCGCATTCCGTTGGATAATCTTAAAGGGTAATGAACAACTGTTTAGTAAATTTGTTGAGCATCCTTCTTTAAATATTCATGTTAAAGGAGCCTTTGGAGAAAATGCCTTAGAAGAATGCGTTGAAAATGGCCGAATATTAATGTTTGAAAAGCTATTAAATATGCACGGCCACTTGCCGCAAGAATACAAAGATAGTTGTTTAGTCGCTGCTGCATCAAAAAATCAAATTGTTATGGTAAAAAAGCTACTAGCATTAGGCGCTTCAATATATTATAAAACTGATGCTGGAGATAAACTAGGCGAGGCGTGGCGACTTGCACAATATTATAACTATACAAAAATCGTTGACTTATTTGACAGCGTTTATGAGCAAGATGTTAAAAACAAAAAGCCGGAAGCAGTGAATAGTTTGTATTATAAATGCAGAAATAATTGCTCAAAAAATATAATGAACCCCATAATCTAGCCCACTAGCAAAAAGGTTAATTATGATAAAGAAAAGATTTAGTGCTGGATTTTTAGAATTCGACCCGTATATTAGGATTTTTACGATGCCTATTTTATTATATTTATTTTTTATACCATTCTGTATTCAGGCAATGTATGATGTAGGCCAATTGCAATGCGCAGAAAGCTCTGCCCACAAAAAAACAAATGGTTTTCAAGGATGCATCAATAAACAAACATGTGGTCAATATGGCTTTTATACCCAGCCATTTTCAGATGAAGGGTTATGCGAAAAATGCGAATTTAAGCAACTTCCAGAACGATTTGCATTTTGTAACTATTGTAGGACACCTAACAAAAATCTTAATATTGTATTGTGTATGAATTGTGCAACAAATATTGAAAAATTTTTAGTAAAAAGTGTGAAAGTAAATGAAGATTATAAGCACATCAATACATTAGAGATAGGCGCCGGTAGCTATTTATCTAAATTAAATAAATCCTGTTCTATTGATTTACTACCAAGTGAAATTCTCGTCGAACCAACTGATAAAAAATTTATCCTTAGTTATGATGAAGCAAAACAGCATATTGCCTACATCTGCAAAAAATATAACATTATTCATCCAAAGCCCCAAGATGATCCTAAATCTAAATTTGACTTTAAGCCATCGGTGGGTAATGGATGGTATCGTTAGATCGCTGTTTTACGATGCGACAACATATTTTTTTAAAGAAAAAGGACATAATGAAGCAACTCTACTTAATTCTGGTCATAGTAACCCATATTTGTTTTACAGCGACCGCAATGAGTAACAAATTGGTTCCTATAGAAGAACAAACAGGCACCCAAAAAAAATATAGTAAACTATTATTAAAAGAAACAAAAACATACAAACTAAGCAAAAAGAAACATCTTGATGAACTCCTTACTCAAGGAGCAAATCTATATACTGCTAGTAAAAAATATCGACTAAGCCTACTCGTTCATGCCTCCACAAGTGGTAATGTTACCATGGTAACCTGGTTATTGAATAAGGCCTTATTTGACCAATCTAATAAAAATGAAGCTCTCTATTGTGCAGTTCTTGGAAGTGCCGCTGAAGAAACTTTGTATAATGGCATTGCAAAGGCCCTTATACAAGCTGGTGCCGATGTAAATGCGCACAACGGCCTCACATTTCGCACTGTGATAGCTGAAGGTAATAAAAAGCTTTTTGATATATTTGTCTCCCAACCAACACTTGATATCAACTGCAAAGATTCAGAAGACCAGACACCGTTAGATTACACCGTCAAATACGGCCAATTAACTATGTTTAATATATTATTAAGAATAAAAGGGTCTATCGGCCAACGAGAAAAGGATACGTTACTGTATAATGCCGCTTTCTATAACCAAAAATATATGGTAAAAAAATTACTTTCATTAGGCGCTTCAATCTATAGTGATTATTTTTCAGGAGCCGAAGGCAATGCTTGGAAAGTAGCCATAGCACGTAATTATAACGATATCGTACATATTTTTTCCATGATCCATCAAAGAAATATTGCAAACAATAAGATAGGCAAACAACCGTTACGAGATGAAAAAAAGAAGTCGAGCTCAGAAACAGAACTTAAAAAAACATTTTTTAGTCCCCAACCAGTGGGTATTATGACCCTTGGCAATATAATTAAATAATATCGCTCATTATCAATTATAGGGTTTTCATGATGCTCATTATATTATATTTATTTTTCATACCATTCTACATTCAGACAATGGATAAGCAACTTATTTCAACCTTCTTCTCGTTATAGGGCAATTAGCCACCATAACAGCCTTCATAGCTAAGTCTAACGGAAACTTCTCCAGTTGACCCGTTGTCAATGATTTTATCACATAAACCCGCACATTTCTTAAAATTCGTTTACCCAGCTAACATAATTATCACTTATTGCATTTATTTGTTTCAATTTGTTATATTTATATTATGAATGCTCATCAATTGAGTATTTGAGAATTTTACACTTGTTGCCAATGGGAGCTTGTTGATGAACAATTTCAATAGAATATTAATCATCTTTTATACTTTTACACTCGTTGCAAACATAATTTTTTTAAATTCCTCAGATAAACAGCTGGAATCTGCCCAAGAAGAAAGTGTGAACGCATACAATAAAATAGTTGGGAATTTTGGAGGTACCGTATTAGGTGGGAAGCTAAAAGTAGGTGCCATATATAAAGATAGTGAAAACCAAAGGTGGGAAATTCAATCGTTAGAAAAAAGTAATGAAAAAACCGAAATAAACAATCCAGAGAATAAACAAATAGTTCAAACATTCTCAATTAAGCTTAAACCAGAATTCTCAGGGCACTATTATCTTAGGATACCGAGTCGAATCCTTAGTACTACAGTATATAAAACATATCTCAAAGATGAGTCTGGAAAGTTTTATTTCATAGGGTCTAGATACGGATTTGATGATGAAGAAATACCTGAATATACAAAATCGGCAAAAGCTTTGATTGGATTAACGGTAGTACCGTTGAGTTTATACATTGCGTTCAAATCACCGGAATATATAAA
>JANWKD010000065.1 GCA_025451595.1 Candidatus Babeliales bacterium
AGCCGGTTTTCAAATTATACAATCATTAATCGCAATTGGCGCCGGCAACTGGATCGGATTAGGAATCTCGCATTCAAAACAAAAATATTTCTACCTTCCGATGCAACATACTGATTTTATTTTTTCAATTATAGCGGAAGAAACAGGATTTATCGGAGCATCTATTTTAATTTTTTTATATGTGCTATTTCTTTATTTTGGATTACGGATTGCATGGCAACTAAAAGATACGTTCAGTATTATACTGACTCTCGGATTTGTGTTACTAACAACATTGCAAGTCCTGATTAATTTAGCGGTTACAACGGGACTTGTTCCTACCAAAGGCATAGGCCTTCCGTTTATTAGTTCAGGTAATTCTGCACTTATGATTAATTTATGCATGATCGGAATCATTATTAATTGCGTACATAACTATCGGTCAATCTAGTTTTTTGAATTGTTGTTTCAATCGAGCTATTGATTGCTTATGCTTCATCATCTGTTCCCAAGGATCGCCTTCTTTGTCTAATTTTTCAAAAATAGTATGGATCGTATATTGAGTAGACTTTAATTGTTTGTCAAATGCCTCGTCCCAGGAAATTGGTGTCGCAACAGGTGCATTTTCTTTTGCACGTACCGCATACGGCACTACCGCAGTAGCAGAATAGGCATTGCGCAAATAATCAATAAACACCCTATTACCACGCTTATCAATACGCAACTCAGTTGTTAACTTTTTAGGGTATGTAATTGCTAAATATTGAGCAACTTTCTGTGCACATTCACGCACTTCATCAAACGTATGAATAGCCCGTAATGGTATGACGATATGCAATCCGCGTGAACCAGTCGTATTAACAAATGAGTTAATGTTGAAATCATCAAGAAGCTTTTTGATTTTATCGGCAGCAAATTGAACTTTTTTAAAATCATCATCAGAAGGATCTAAATCAAAAATCATACGATCAGGATAATGCAATGAGGTTGCTTTACTCAGCCACATATGAGGAGTAATGCAGGCCTGACTTGCAAGGTATACAAGAGTAGCCGCGTTATCTAAAGTCACATAACGTACTTTTTTATTTTCTTTAGTCGCAACGGTTTTCGTTTTAATCCATTCGGGAAAATAGTCTGGCGCATCTTTGTGGTAAAAGCTTTCTCCTTTAATGCCATCAGGATAACGCAACATAGTGACGAGATGATTTTTAGAATAATGTAGTAACAAAGGTGCAATCGCACTATAATAATCTATCAAATCACCCTTTGTTATTTTCGATTTGGGAAAAAAAATTTTATCGATATTTGATACATCAAATTGATAACGTCCAATTCGTATAGTTCGCGTTTCTTTTGTTACCATAATCTTTTTTCATTTTTTTACGGCTTTTTGCCCATCCTTTTTGATCTGAGTCATCGTCCGATTGGTCAATGCTGATTTGTTTTGCCTACTGGTAGGTTTTTTGCGGGCACTCGCATACTCATCATCCATTTTAATCAAAAGCCAATTTTTTTTATTGTTTTTATAATTCGTTCTGACCAAAACATACCCACCCTTTATTTTCTGTCCATCAAACCATACTTCTATTTGGCCATTTTTCATACTCTTTTTCATGGGCACCAATTTGCCATCTTTTTCTTTAATATTTTTGTAAATGCCAAAATCCCAAATCATAACAGTTCCTGCACCATATAAAGGCTCTGGTATTACACCTTCAAAATCAGCGTATTCGTATGGATGCGGCTCAGTCTCAACGGCCAAGTGCTTTTCAGCTGGATTCAATGAGGGACCCTTTGGTATCGCCCAAGACATTAAAACACCATCTATTTCCAAACGAAGATCATAATGCAAATGAGAAGCAGCATGTTTGTGAATAACAAATATTGGTTCATGCTTTTTACTACTTTTTTTTGAGCTCTTTGGCTCAGGAGTTATAGCAAAATCCCGCTTTTCATGGTACTTCTTTAGATAATGTATCTTGGACAAGCTCATGCAAACAATTCCCATAAATAAGCAACTCATTAATCTCTTTTTCATTAACATTCCCCCCTTCTATTCCTACTCTATCTACTACTCATATTTCAATATTCTATTGTGTTTCTTATACTAAAATCTTTATACTAAATATAAGTAGTTATCATAAAATGGCCTGGGACTATCACTATACTCCCCAGACCTCTTCAAGACTGACGTATTAAACCCAAATAAGAAAAAAAAGGAGTGTCAATGAACTTAAAGTATGTCTTAATAACCCTAACTATTATATGGGCGCACACCTCTACTCAATTATTTGCCCCTTCTATGAGATATGTAGAAAAAACAGCTTGTGAAAACGAAGAAGATTGCAAAGATATGAATAATTCGTGTCAATGCTACTGTTCGGTAAAATGCGGATATCGCGATAAAGATCAAGACAAAGATAATCCAGTATATGTTGAAAAAGGAATCCAAATAGGCAACGAATTGGTTCATTGTTTTTGCAAGCAAGACGATCTCGATGACGTACAAATAGGCGTTTGCGTTGACGGTAAAATATCCCCACGAAGAATGAAATAAATCGAATTAACAGTTTTATAGTGTATCTTATTTGATGGAATAATAAAATTTATTCCAATTTTATCTTTTTCATTATAGTCTACTCTACGATTACTGCATTAAAAAACCGAGGAGCCTATATGAAAAAAAGAATTGGTATTCTATTATTATCAATAAGTTTATCTCAAGCCATGAATCAAACTACTCATAATCATGAACTTGCAGATAAAGCCGAAAATGATATGAATAAACCGACTTGCATGCTTAGATATATTGAAATAGCACGACAAGGAAAATGGCTTAATGATTTTAGCAAAACCGCCATTGTTAACTATAAAAAGATAACAAAAATAATTACGGTTGATCAATGTACGAGAGAAATAATAGCATTAAATAGAGACGATGATATTTTTGAAATGCAGGGTAACTTAGCCAGCGAGCACAGTGCTGCATTATTAGCAAAAATTGAGAGTGGTAATTATATTTATAATCCACATGGATTTCGCTATATGACGGGTTTTACCGGCATGATTTTATTTGGCACTAAAGAGACTGAAAAAGCAATGGCTGCTATTAATGAAAATTATAATATATTTTTAAAGCGAAATAACGATAACATTGATGAATATACACGCAGGTGGGCTGCTAAAGAAATTAAAAATGCCCTTGAATATTACATGCTTTATAATATCAAACATAATGAGGATACGATAAGACCGTAACATTCATTTCCGTATTGCAAATTTATTTACAGCAAAACAATTTCAACCAGAAAACAATTGGCTTAATAAATAAGAAATTTGTTTTTTTTGTATTTTGCATATACTATTAACTATAACAAATCCAATTTTTAACCAATCAAATGGAGAATCTTATGGTTAATCATATTACCTTAATGGCATTATTTGGTATAGCCGGATTGACTGCTGCTGACCTTAAAAAACCTACCATCACACCTGAAACTGCCGTTATAGTGGCTGATCTTAAAAATAATGTTTTAAAACATGACCTGCTTGGCAATTTAGCCCGAGGCGCAAGGATAGCTGTTCGAGTAATAAAAGATTTAGCACTCGATCCAGAATTTTCTCGTCCCTATCCGGGACGATTTGATCCATACCTGTCTAACCGGTTTAAAAGATGGGGAACAATCCATGCAATCCTTAGAGACCGGAAAGAGATCGATAAGGAAACGCAAGGCGGCGAAGGTCTCATTTTCAAACTGACCGAGAAGCATCCTTATTTAAAAAAATATGAAACAGAAATGCTTGAAATTAATTATGCTCATAACCCAAATCCGAGTATAGTAAGTCTCTTAAATAAGAAATTGGGCAACTATCAAAAAATCTTTTTTACCAATGCCGCAACTCAAACAGTTCAAACGTGGCAGCAACGGTATCCAGAGCTATTGAAAGATGCAGAAATAGCATATCCAACCGTGGATAGAAGAAATCTTAAAACAGGAAAAGGAAATCCATTTATCTTTAACAACATCAAACAGAAATTATATGGAACCGACATTGTACCAACTATCTCTGAATTAAAGCATGCGCAAATACCTGAAGATATAATTCAAGGTGGTAAAAAAATTGTTATGATTGCAAATGAAGATAAAATAAAAGCAGCTATCAAAGCTGGTTTGCCCATAATAGCATCATATGCATATAGTAGTTCATCAGATATTGGTAAAATACGCGATAGATTAACCCCTGAATGGTTCCGTATGTGGCGTTTAAAACGGTCATTGAGCTCACAAGGCGTCAAATGGTAATTTAAGTTATTTGTTATAATCAATAAAATAAGCGCGGTTCTTTAACTCAAAGGCCGCGCTTCTCTTTTTTTAAAGATGAAGGAAATTTTCTTCTTGACTAAATTTTAATAGTTTTTTATAACAGTAAGCACAATAATATATAAATAGAGAGTATAATGAACAACAAGCTATTCTTTTGTTTCGTGGTATCGATTATCATCCTTTCCTTGCAAGCCATGGAAAATTCCCAAAAAACATATCGCAGGAATAAAAATGGTCAAAATATTTTGCATCTAGCTGCTTTATCAGCAAATAAACCTATTGAAAATGAAATTGATTTAACCTGTGCTAAAAACGTATTGCATTATATTGATTATAATAATGTACTACTCAGGGAAAAAGATGCTTTTAATAAAACACCTCTTGATTATGCTGAAAAAAATAAGAAACATTTTCCCTATACTTATAATGTTATATTAGCAGCACAACTTGAACAAGATATATACGATGCATTCGCTCCACTGAATAATACAGATGAAGAATTCGATCTGGCCGAGGGAATAATCACCTTGAATCTATTTAATGTTTCAAAGGTAATGAAAGCACGCAAAACATTAAAAGAATACCGATCATGTCCCCCTGCGAAACTAAATATCAGCGCTCATGATTTGGCCATGACGTCCCCTGCCCTCGAAACACGCAGCTTATTACTATCCAATAAAGCCTCAAAACCTATTGTTCAACAAAATTCAGAATAATCTTGAAACGTGTTAAAATAACATAAGCCACGAGTTTTTTAATCCGTGGCTTATCTATTAAATCGCTTTCAAAAAACGACTGTTATCTTGGCCAAAATATAGCACCAGCTATAACAATTGCTCCGCATGCTCCTACGGCAACTGTGGTTTTCGGATTTTCCTTTAAAAGATTCTGAATCGACTCAACCCGCGTCATTTTTTTAATCGCTGTAGGTTGTTCATCCTTTGACTTAGAATCATCATTTTGATGATCAGAATTGCCATCTTCTACCGCTCTTATTGGTACCGGCAAGGGCTTAAGATTCCCTTGATCAGAAGAAGACTCACCCGCTGCATTCGTTGGTATAGCTTGCGGCACGTATTCTGTATCTTGCTTAACGGGAATAGCTATAGGTTGCTGAACCGTAGCTGGTATATTTTTTGTAGGCTGCTTTGGTTGAGCTAAAACTTTTCTTCGCTGTTTTAAATAAGCTGAGGCAGCATCTAGATCACTGAAGCCGCAACCATCGTCATTTCCCAATGTTTTTAGGTTTAAATCAGATGGCACATTGGCTTGTAATAAATTCCCACATAATAGTAATACAATAAGTTTTTTCATGTTTTATTTTCCGTATCCTTAAAATTATTTCCAATTCATTGCTAATTCAACTAATAAGCGAAGACCATAACCGGTCGCTCCTACGCCCAAATAACTAATATTTGGCACATCATACGCAACACCAGCAATATCTAAATGCGCAAACGGCACCTCATCGACAAAGTTTTGCAAAAAGAAGCCTGCAGTAATGGCACCGGCTTTAATGGTTTGACTACCAATATTGCAAATATCTGCGACTTCAGACTTTATCGCTGCTTTATAATCATTATCAAAAGGTAAGCGCCATACTCGATCACCTGATCGCTTGGAAGCAGCTTCTAACTGCTGTACAAGTCCATCATGCTGACTCATCATACCACTAAAGTAAGGCCCAAGCGCATACGCACATGCACCAGTCAACGTTGCCAAATCAACAATAGCATCTAATTTATAATGCTTGACTGCATAAGAAAGCGCATCTGCCAAAATCAAACGACCTTCCGCATCAGTATTTTTAACTTCTGCTGTTTTTCCATTATAAAAACGAATAATATCACCAGGTTTAGTAGCTTTACCACTTGGCATATTTTCCGAAAGTGGCGTTATGGCTACAATATTAATATTTGGATTTAATTGCGCCAATACTTCCATTGCACCATTGACTGCAGCTGCACCCGACATATCTTCTTTCATCGTTTCCATAGCTGCTGCTGGCTTAATACTCAATCCACCTGAATCGAAAGTTATCCCTTTACCCACAAATGCAACGGTTGGCGCTGATTTTTCGGGCGCTTGATATTCTAAAATAACAAAACGGCAGTCAACTTCAGATCCAACGGATACGGCAGAAAGGCCTCCCATGCCCATGGCATTAACTTCTTGTTCGTTAAAGATAGTTGCCCTTAATCCAAAACGGTCTGCTATTTGCGTCGCTTTCTCAGCCAATTCTAGTGGCGTTAAATATTTTGCCGGCAAATCGATCCAATGACGAACTTTGTTGAGCGATTCCACAATTATAGTACCGCGCTTTAAGCCTTGTTCAATTTCCTTTTGTTGCGCATTATCTATAATGAGCTCCATTGACAGATTTTGATTGACTTTACGATCTTTATTGGTAATAAAATCATCAAAACGATATGATGCCATCGATGCGACAATTGCAGTTTGCTCAGCCAAATATGCAGCATCCACGTCAAAAAACTGATGATTTGGCAATCGCAATGCGACAGAATCCATCTTACGTTGCTGCATCATTTTAATTAAAGATCCTAATGCGCGACGATACGACTCTATTTCAATTTTTTTATCAGACTCTTTGCCAAGGACAATTAAAAAAAGCGTAAAAATAGTTTCTCCGTGCGCTAACGGAATAGCCAATGCATCGCCTACCTTGCCTGTAAAATGCATTTGTTTCATATAGGTGGTCAACGCTGGAAACGCCGTCTGAGCAACTTCCAATAATGAATGCGGCATTGAAAAATCTTGCCGTAATAAATACGCAATACTTTGAGCCTTTGTGCTCAGTATTGCTTTATCCGATAATTGTATACGTACCATCTTTGGTCCTTTATGCTATTGCACAGTGAAGCGCGACACCCTACTTAAAAGCCAAGTTGTCGTCGCAAGTAGAATAAACCATAGGTAGTATACAAGAGAATTTTATAAAATTGTATGCGAACAATAATTATTTTATTGTATTCCTTAATATAATTTTGCGAGATATTCCCACTTAGCTATTAAAATAGACTTGCGCAGTTCATACTCTTTTGACAGTACCGTATCTTCTGCTTGTTTATATTTTTTTTGCAGCTCTCCAGACCCCTTTTTTTCCAAAATCTCCTTTATTGAAGGGCGACAGACATTTTGCAATTCAGCTGCAAACTCTTGAAATAACCGATTCTGCTCTGCATCATTTTCTAGACACGTTGCAGATAGGTGATCATTTACTTCTTTTTCAAAAGGAGCAATTAATTTATAACAATCTTTATGCGTGCCACCATCGCGCTTTTTTGGCCATAAAGATCCAGCATCAGCTTGCTTGCAAATACCACAGATTGATTTTTCAATTTTTTGCATTTCAATAGATTCAATAGGTTTTGGCTTAGGATAAACAACAAAACATTGATATTTCATGCAAAATAAACTTGCATTCATTACCAGATAAAGAATACCTACAAAGACAGCTAATTTCATACAGACACTCCCTTTAAGATTAATGAATAGATCTTGTATCTTATAAAAGAGTATTGTAACTGTGGCTTCTTTTGTCAAATCTATTTTGAATATTTCAGCTCTTAATTGCTAGCTATTTTGATAATGCTTCTTTATAATAAGAAAAAGTAATTTTATTTTCTCATACAAAATAAAATTACTGCGATATAAAAAAATAATTATTCTCTTTTTGATTAGGAACAACAATGAATAAATTAATCATCTCATGTATGCTTGTACTATTACTCGTCAATAACAAATCACAGTCAATGGAAAAAAAAGAAGATGAACCTTTACTTACCATGAATCCCGTTTCAATATCAATCAAACTTGAAATAGATGAAATCATGCAAAAAAGTGGTTCTCTCACTAAAGAAGATCTATTGAAAGTTGACCAATTGGAAAAAAGACTGGTAAGGAAAATTGTAGATAATAATAACAAACAAAGAAAGAATAGCTTTTTTTCACTTTTTTGTTGTTGTTGCAAAACAAAATAATATTATAAATTAAAATAACTGGTACAATGCTTAACAATAATAAAACCTTAAACAAGACTACTGAGCTATGATTAGATTTTCTAAAAACTTCTTTTTAATATTTTTATGCATTCTACCTCATATTTGTGTACCTGCCGAAACCGCAGAGGGTATATTTTCTATTAATGATTTTAATGACCTAGTTGCTTTTTTTAAAAAAAATAAAATCCAAGATCCTACATTACAAGAAATTTCATTTCTTTTAGCCGATAAAAAAGAAGAAGCAGCATATTATACTATGTTTGTAAATAATGGGCATGATATTATTAAAAATGTGACACTTGTTTTAGAAAAATATTTTGAAGCTAAAAACATACCAAAATTATTGCAAAGCGCTAACCCCATAGTTGTAGGTTATGAAGCCTTTAATATTAGAAAAAAATTATGGACAAAATTGTTAAGACTTAGATGTTCACAAAAACATCGTCAACTATCTCAAGATGAAGCCATAGCACGCCAAGAGAGAAATGTTGCTCTATCAAATCAAGATCTAATAACGTATGTCAATACCAACTTTTATAATGATCCAAAAACACAATACAAAATTGATTTGCTCAAAAATAATTGGATAACAATATTTCACTATAAAAGCGATGTAAGGTGGAGAGGTCAAGATCGTGCAGGGCGTAATTTAGAAGAAAAAATAGCAAGAAAAAATCCTGATTCAATTGAAAACATGATTCTCCAATATCAGAATGAACAAAATGCATTCATCGATAAAGTTGTCAAAGTTATTTTGCAAAAAAATGGCTATCAGATGGCAGCGCAAGAAAATGACCACGACAATGAACTATAAAATCAATCATCTTTCGATATGTTAGTACCCCAACCGTATCGAAAGATAATATTCGGCTATTTTACCTGTCCTGCTGACGCTCTGTATATTAATCCATCAGGCCTAAAATTATCATCTGTATCTATTGATACGTTTAACTTTGCCTGCAACTCATATAATTGACTTTGTAGCAATGAACGGCCGACAGGAAATGATCCTTCAACTAATGGTTGATATAATACCCCATCATACAAATCAACATACCACCCAACTTGGAACGTAAGGAAATATGGTGCTGGTGAAATTACTTTGGTTGATGGATTACATGTTACATCATTGTTAATTGGTCCACATGCAGAATTGGTTTGCTTTTGTCCCATATGATACACAAACCGTTTTGTATCTGACGTTGGATCTACAAAAACATAGGGAATAACATTGGCCTGCAACTGATCAATAATTGCCTGTTTATTGGTTGCAGGAATATTTTTTATATTAGAAATCTGAACGTTCATTAACGTACCAGCAAGATTTGGTACTAACTTTACGGTCTTTAAAGCTCCCGTCTTTTGATATATGTCTGTTTTTTGTTGTTCTGCGAAATTTGGAATAAAAGTCGCTTGGTTTATCTTCCATGTATTTCGTTTTAGATTATATAAGTTCAACTCTCCTGGTGCTAATTGTTCCTTGGGTAATGGATTAATGATTGAGTAATCAAAATGATAATCCATTACGGTATTACCATCAGTTATACTAATCCAATTTCCCTTCGTTGTTTTATCAGATTCTCGTTTTACGACAAAATTAACGGTTGATTTAACCGTCGTTACTGGATTATCACCACTGGTATCTGTGGCAAATATTTTATAACTACCTTGATACGTAGTACCATCTCCAGTCAAAACGCATAACTGATTTTTATAAAATATCTGTTTAATGGCATTCGTTTGGTCAAGCACTAACATGACAGAATTATTATTATCTTCCTCAAGGAAAGCGCCCGCATTTACCTCTTGACCCTTATTACGCGTTTGAAGATAGAGTAAGTTCGAATAGGTCAATGCCTTATTTGGTGTATATTTGCTATAAAATTTGAATGAATTATCGGCAAGTTGATACCATATTAAGTAATAAGGCTGCGCTAAAGGATTTCCGTTTGCATCACTCGTGACGTACCCTAGTTGCACCGTACTAAAGTCTTGGTCATTGCTCATGGTGTAATTCGTACCTTGCGCATTGTCATATTCTTTATAAGTCGCAGGTAATCCGTCTCCTATTTGTGAATAGGAATTATGCATCAATCCATTTCCTTTAAAAAGCATTTTTATAGCGCCTACCGTATCCTTTGAAATAAGCAACATATCTTTACCGTCGCTTGAACTATATAATGGTGCAGTATGCAGACGAGGCGTACCATCAAGATTATAGGCGTACCCTGAACTGAAATCTATGTAATATTGCTTATCAGCCAAATTAATCTGTACAAAATAGGTGCGCAATTGAGTATTATAAAAGAATTTAAATTGTGTATTTTGCGTAGCAAACTTTTCCATAGCCTGAACCATGACACTATTACCTTGCGCATCTTTTAATGCAAATCCTGGTTGAGTAACTCCAATTGACAATGATTCTTTTCCATCTGCTTGCACTATCACGCCAGCATACGCACGGGTATTTTGCAATATCCATCCGGTTAATTTCATAATAGCATTGCCATTTACATCATATACCATACCTTCTTGCGCATCAGTACCATTGCCAACATTATAGCTGACATACACTTGTTCGGGATCATCCGGATATTGCGGTGGGGGTGTAACTTGATAATATTTATTATTAACATATTTCAAGTAGCGTGGTAGCATATTAGGATTTTCTGGAAGATATGATGCGGAATCAATTAACGATTTAATCGTAAGATTTAAGGGAGCATATGCAAGCGCTTCTTGCTCATTAGCTTGCTCAATCTGCTTTTCTTCGGCCAATACCGTATCGTAGCTTTGTTGTGTTAATTTACGAATAACATCTTGTAGGCGAATCGGAGCTGTTGGATTTATTTGTGTTTGTTTAATAATACCAAACATTTTATCAATAAAATTAAGTGGATCTTTTATTTCTTGACCTTGCGAAACAGCAAAACTAAACTTCTGGAAATAGCCTTGATAACCCGAGCGCCCGTATACTGAACCTGTCACTAAACTCACAATCTGTTGAGTCGTATTGTCTAATCTTCCCGCAAAGGTTTTATTGCCGCTGCTGTCAGTATTAATGCATATAAAATAATCGGTTACTTTACTCAGCACCGTAGAATTTTGCAACGGATTATCAAGTCCTGTGACATCTTGATATATAAATTGATGCGCTTGGTAATCTTGCATAGCAATATACAATTGAAAACTACCAAAAATAAGCGCATCACCGTACAAATTCGTTTCTAATTTAATTTGACTAGCTCGTTGCGCTTGTGCAATTTTTACTTTTAATTCTGGTAAAAAAGGCTTAATTGCTTGTACCTGTTTGGTTATAACATCAAGTCCGACTATTTGATTTACGATCGCACCAGGTTGAGTCGCATCTTGGCTGTCATATACGTTTCCATTTGCCAAACTAATTGCATACCGCTGAGGGCTACCCAAATCAAATTCAGTTGCTAAATCAGTAGTACCGTTAGCATCTCGAGCAAGAACTAAATATTCTCCGGGATAATTTGCTGAAACGTATACATAATTGCCGTTTAAAATATCCGCTTGACTTGACGCCATCAATATAATGTTATGCAATAGGCCAGTAGTAAATTCAAATGGTCCCATTGCATTTTCCAATGCCCAACTATTTTTGGGATCTGCAAGGAAGCTTTTTTTCCAATTCGTATAGGAGTTTTCTATTGCATAAAATAAATCCGCTGTTTCATGTTGAATTACTGTTTTAATAATTGAATCACCCACTTTTAGATGCCCTAATGCCCACTGAGGATCGACTGGTAATGGACTATTCTTTGGGGGAATACGATTTGGGTTAATGTCAGGATCCATAAATAACGTTGCATAAGGCGAGGAGGATTGGTAAATAACCTTTTTACCACCGGTAGAACCAGTTACCACCGTCTTTTGCCCATTGCCAAGATCCACCACATAAAATGATATATCTTTATATAATGGTTTCTGATATAAACGTAGTTGATTATCATAAAAACGTGAGGTAACTAAACTCACCATAAATAAAATATTACTATTTGGCAGCATAGCAAGAACGGGTTGTTTCGTGTTGGTATCTATAGTAATTGCTACTACATAATCATCGTAAGTGCCTCGCAAGCCTTTTGCAATTTTATACACAGGAATATTATTATCAAAAAGCTCCTTGGTTATAGTTAATTTTTGCTATCCTACAAAGAACGGCCCATATTTTAACAGATCTTGGCAAGAGGTGATAATTGCTTGCACTTGCTCTACAAGTACGTTCAATTCAACGGGAATGGAGGATAACAGCTGTTTTGCATTCGCAAGTCCTATCGAAGAATCTTGTGCTTTACCATCAATGTCATATACTTTTTGATCAAGTAGACTCACTACATACGCAACTTTGGGATTGAGCGCATACAAAGGAAAATTAGACGGTGGCTGAGGAATAGGTATCTGTAATGGTACCACATTATATTCATTATCAAGCATTACGACATAGTCAACCAAATAACGTTGTGCTAATTGCATCTTATTACTATCCGTTTCGGTCGAAGCAATTTGTTCAAGAACTGCTTTAATACTTGGCGTATCCTGCGTGCGATATAAATACACACCATGAACTGGCGCTACGCGATTCTCTACCTCTCCTACTTTTTGGCCTCCTACTAATTTTTCGAGCTTATCGCCTATACCAACAGCGGGTTTGATCGTAAATACTCCAAATTTCTCTCCTGCGCGCAAGCCCATCGCCATATCTTGCAATACCGGAGATAACTGGTCGGGATTGTCTGCAGTAGGATCTTTTGGCATTGATAATCGATGCGCAATAACTTCACTCCCGTCATAACCACCTGTTTTTTCTTCATAACTTTCATACAGTTTTCGCTCAGGACCCTTTGCGGCTTCACCCGCTAACTTATCAAGCGCATTTTGCAATCCTTTATCGCCAATCAAGGGCATCGTTGGATTATCAGTATGCAGCGGAGAGCCGTCTCCGACAAAGATATAGCCTGTATTAAGGTGCAACATGATATTTGGAAACGTAGGATCGGTAATACTGGTAGAGGCCAAATCACCGTAGTCGGGTCTTGCTACATAAAAATGCGCCGTTTTTAAATATTCATCAGTAATTGCTTGATCTTTATCCTTTAATCCCACATAAATAAATTTGGACGCACTTGGTTGTGCCTCGTCAATAAATTGTTCAGGAATTCGCATCCAAATACCACCAAATTGTTGTGCTGAACGCAATGTTTTAAGCATTTGCATATTTGCAAACGCATTGGTTATCGTTTCTATAACCATATTGGGTATACTAAACACAAAACCGGCCAAAATATTATGTAAGATCGATTTACCAATTTCTATTGCATTTGTTTTTAATTTAAGGCCGACTGCTTCAAAAGGTCCTGCCTTCTCCATCCATTCTTTTTGTGCTTTTTCCAAATTTTCATCGGCTTTTCTTAACTCTTCATTGGCTTTAGCCCGTTCGCTTTTTGCGTTGGCAATTTCATCAGCATTGTCGGATTTGACTGCTGCTTCATAGTTTTCCTGAGCAATTTTCAGTTTGCCCTCTGCACCCAATTGCTCACGCGTGGTACGAACATCTGCATTTAACGTATCATATTTTTCTTTTGCAGCATTATATTCATCTGCTTTCGTTGGATCATTTTGCAGTTGCTTCATCTCTTGCTCTGCTTTAGCACGCTCTTTGACCAAATCTCGTTCTCGTATTTGATCGCCTTTGCTCCCCGATTTTGCCAATTTTGCGCGATCATAGTTTTGTTTACTGCTTAGTCGTTCATTAAGCGCCCTTTCAAGATCAGCATCTTTGATTGCTTTATCAGCATCTTGAACCTCTTCTTGTGCACTGGCAGTATCTTTTGGTGTCGATTTGGGATCTTGTTGTGCGTTGCTTAACTTTTTTTGTGCATCTACTTTGGCCTGCTGCGCTTTTGCAATAGTATCTTTTTGCACTGCATCTACGTTCGATCGCGCAGAATCATACGTCTGTTGCGCTTTTGTTAAAGCTTCCTTATTTTCTGCCAAAGACGGATCCGCATCAAAATTTTGTTGCGCAATTTTTAATTTATCGTTGGCAACTTTTAAATCATTAACGGCCTCATTGCGACCAGGAGTAACCTCAACCCCTTCTGGCACGTTCAAGAGATCATTTGGTACCGTTTCATACTTTACTATTGATTCAACTTGCTGAGTGTCAAAGTTAAATTTTTCTAATGCATTTTTTGTTTCCGCGGGCAAACCACCTTTGGTTTTAGCAACCTGGTCTACTTGATCGAAGAAATTATTTTTAACTTGATTCAAACGAGATTCAACTTCTTGCGCATTACCAAGTTGACCCTCACTATGCAACGATTCAATAGCACTTTTTAATTCATTTTCTAAATTTGAACGTAATTCAGGGCTCAGGCTCGTTTCTAGAATATTCTGTCCCAGCGTCTCTTCCACCGCAGTTTTCAATGCTATTTGATCCGTTAGTCCAATACCGGTTTCTTCACCAATCTGAGCAGCACGCTCCCCGATAGTTAACGCCTCTTCCATTGCATAACACATATCAGGAGAAAAGATTATAAGTACCAAAAATATAAAGGAAAAAAAATATTGAGAAAAAAAGTTAATCATGCAAAACCCCTTTTTACTAAAGCTATTTTTATCACAATAAATCAGTTAAAAAGGTATATGCAATATTTTATTCTACTTGGCTTGAAAACTTTGTTTTTTTTAAGTAAGAGATGAATGGTAAGTAGAACACGTCGAAACCGTCCGTAACTTTACGTAAGATTGGCTATTAAAGTTGACAAAGATGACAAATGACCTAAAAAATATAAGGCATGAAGAAAGTAAAATAACGGTAATAAGGATGCCTGAACGATACCGTTATGTCTTCATGCCTCTGCCTATGATCTAAAAACCAAAACCAAAACCAATGCCAAGCCCATCGATACCTACTGATACTCCTGGTCCATATCCATAGCCATATCTATAACCATATCCGTAGGGATAACCATAGCCTGAATAAGGATAACCCCTATTAAGATAGGGATGGTATGGATATTCATACCAATAATCATACGGTTCGTAATAAATATAACTATGTGGCTCATCGTACATGTAATAAACTTTTGGTTGATTATAATCATAATACCTACTACGCACTGGTCTGTATTCTGGTCGAATGCGTCGATACTCTATCTCTTGACGAGCAATTCGTTTACGATGCTCACGATTTTTTTGAATTTTTACCCCGAAGCGTTCATTAATAAATCGATTTAATTCTTCATTATTTGCATAATTATTTAAAGAAATCGGCTGGGATTTATGATCAACTAATACCTTACCGTTTTTAAATAATAATACGGTTGAGTCGTCATGGATATTATATACTTCAGTCAATGAAGGAATATCATTCAGATTAACTTCTATAAATAATAAACCCGCCCGTTTATATTCGGATTTTTTACTGACGGCATTAAAAATTTCCTGCATCTTTTCTAATGCGTCATTTTTTTGCGTCGAGTCATAATTAACAAAGTGAACTACTGCCAAATTATTTCGATGCTCAAAAGCATGTTCTATTAAAGAATTAAATTGTGACTCATTAATAGGCAAATACACTTTTGCTTGCATACAACTAATCATTGAAAAAATAGATAGAAAGAAAAAAATCTTTTTCATCAAAACCCCTTTTGCATTAAATATCCATCACTACTTTTTGCTTTTCTTTATGCTGATATGATTCATCGAGAATATCGTTAATGAACTTATTGACCTTATAGATATATTTCTCGGGATTGAAGAAGAATGAATCATAATGCCTTCTACCTTCAGTAATCCATAATCGCTTATAAGGTGCTTGAACATTATTAAAAAGATTATGAGCAGCCGATAACACTATTTTTTCGTCATTTTTACAATGAATAAAGAAGCAGGGTACCGTTATTTTCTTTACCGCATCAACCGGCACGATAGGAAAAATGTAGGTATTGGTCGCTGTAGCATCTAAATTAGAAATAGTTTTTAATAATGCTTTAATAAATGATTGAATATAGGGGTTATAGGCATATTGTTGTAAATAGCTTTTTCCCGGAATATCAATGATATAACCAAACAAATTAATTCTTAAATTTTCAAAGCCCTTTTTTATAATAGTATCGCTATCGTCAAAGGGACAATCTAACACCATACAATGAAAAAGCGACGGATCCTGCGCTTGGGCCTGAATAGCCGCAACAGCGCCCATTGAAAATCCATACACAATGCGCTTGTCATTTTTCAGATCCTCCCGAGATTTAATATAATCTACTGCCGCAGTCACATCGTGCGCCTCATCGCGACCGAAGGTACAACATTGGCTATGATCAACATTTTCTCCATGAGCACGAAAATCAAACGTAAACACATTAAAATCAGAAAAAATAGTTCGCAGAAACGAGATATCAAAT
>JANWKD010000066.1 GCA_025451595.1 Candidatus Babeliales bacterium
AGTATAGCATGGAAGATTGTATTTTCAGGCAATATGATATTCGAGGAAAAATAGGTTCACAATTGCCGTTGGAAGAAATTGAAAGTTTAGTGAAAGCAATTGCATTCTATTTTATACAACAGAATCCAACGCTAAAAACGGTGGCAGTTGGTGCGGACGGCAGAGTGCATTCCCCCGAAATTAAAGAAAAAGTTTGTAGAGCTTTGCAAGAAAGTGGGCTCGATGTTATTTTTATTGGCGTATGCCCGGCGCCAGTACTTTATTTTTCATTATTCAATATTCCCCAAGTTGATGCCGGATTGATGATCACCGCATCTCATAATGGCAAGGAGTATAACGGCATCAAAATTTGTTTGAATAAAGAGTCGGTCTGGGGCCAACAAATTCAGGAAATTAAGGAGTTATATAAATCTGGTGCTCAGATCCTGGCCGGTACGTTGGGAACGTATCAAGAGATGCCGGTAATTGAATGGTACATTGATTGGCTGTATCAACATTTCAAACCGTTAGTTGGCATGAACTATAAAGCAGTGATTGACTGTGGCAATGGCGCAGCGGGTACCGTGTTGCCTGACTTAATAAAAAAAATGGCATGGTCTCACGTTCAACTGTTGTATCCAGAAGTTGATGGAACGTATCCAAATCATGAAGCAGATCCTACTCTTGAAGAAAATATGCAGGATGTAAAAAAAATATTGCAGACAACAGATGTGCAGGTGGGCATTGGTTTAGATGGTGATTGCGATCGTATGACCCCTATGACAAAGAGTGGGCATTTGGTTTCTGGTGACAAATTGTTGGCATTGTATGCAAAATCAATTGTACAGCAACATCCAGGTGCGGCTATAATTTTTGATATTAAATGCTCGGCAGGTTTAATTTCATTACTTGAACAGTGGCATGCAACACCAATAATTTCACCATCGGGACATTCAATCATCAAAGATCAAATGAAAAAGAATCAAGGACTACTTGCCGGTGAGCTCAGTTGTCATTTCTTTTTTCATGATCGTTACTTTGGTTATGATGACGGTATTTATGCGTTGATGCGGTTATTTGAGATCTTACTTGATAGCCAAAAAAGTCTTGATGAACTGCTTTCTATATTTCCTGATTCGTTCAATACGCCAGAAATACGTATAGAATGCCCCGAGGAAGGAAAAGTAATGATTGTTGAAAAAGCAAAAGGGATCTTATCTTTGTTGCCTAATGCCCGCATTATAACTATTGATGGGATTCGTGTTACTACCGATTATGGATGGGGAATTTTACGTGCTTCAAATACACAGCCAGTTCTTTGTCTACGATTTGAATCGTCATCAAAAGAGGGGTTGCAACGTATAAAAAAAGATTTTGTGCAGGCTTTGGCTCCGTATATTAATGAGGGCACTTTACAAAAACAAGTTGGTATATGAAACAGGCGATTGGACTCCACTTACGAATCGACGATTCGTTACTGCAAATGATACAGCAAGCAGTTCGTCTGAATTTGCCGTTTTTTCAATGTTTTTTTATTTCTCAAAAAACTGATAAATATATACTATTTGATTCTGCTGAACGCAAGCAATTTTTAACAATCCGTAATCAGTATTTTGACAACCTATATGGACACGCAACCTATTGGATTAATTTAGCGGGTTCAGCGCCTGAAACGGCAAGACGCATGTTAGCGTATGAGATAGGAATGGCAAAACGTTTGGATTTTACTCATATTATTGTGCATCCAGGCTCGACGGTAGGAGAGATAGACAGAGCGACGGGCATTGATACCGTTGCTCGTTCCTTAAATTTTTTATTGAAACATGAAAAACAAGTTCAATTAGTGCTTGAGAATACCGCTCATGGCAATAATAGTATAGGAAGCGACATTACTGATTTTGGTATTCTCCTTTCAAAGCTTGATTTTCCCGATCGGATTCAGTTCTGTATCGACACGGCGCATGCATATGGATTTGGATACGATATTGCGAATGATCAAGTGCAAGACCAATTTATTGCATTATTGGCGTCAACTATTCCAATTAATTCGATTGCCTTGATACATTTAAATGATACAAAAGAACCATTGGCAAGCAAAAAAGATCAGCATGAAATAATTGGTAAAGGAAATATTGGAATGCGTTCATTAATGCGATTGGTAAACCATCAACTATTAGAACAAATACCATTATTAGCAGAATTACCGCCACTGTCTGAACAAGAACAATTAAAAGTTTTAGAAGAATTGAGGAATATATGAAAATAGCAATTAATGGCTTTGGGCGCATTGGAAAGACCTTTTTGCGGGTATTACTCCAAGATGATTCTTTGAAAGATCAAATCGAAGTAGTTGCCATAAATATTGGTCCGGCTACTCGTGAGCTGGTGGGGCATTTATTTAAATATGATACGTTAATGGGCACTTTTGCAGGTTCTGTGGAGCTTGCCGAAGATCTCTTAATAATTAATAATAAAAAAATTAAAATTTTTGCCCAGAAAGATCCCGCAACGTTGCCTTGGAAAGATTTAGCTATTGATTGGGTAGTTGAATGCTCAGGTCATTTTACGGACCGGGAAGGAGCTTCAAAGCATTTGCAAGCAGGGGCCCAACGAGTACTCGTTTCCGCACCATGCAAAGGCGATGATGCGACCATTATTTTAGGAGTAAATGATACCGCTTATAACAACTCTATGAAAATTCTTTCAATTGGTAGTTGTACGAGTAATGCATTTATTCCCATGGTAAAGGTTATTGATGATGCGTTTTCTATTAAGAATTGCTTTATGACCACGGTGCACGCCTATACCAATACGCAAGCGCTTGTGGATGTTGATGTTCATGATGGGCGCAGATCGCGAGCAGCAGCATTAAATATTGTACCTGCTTCCAGCGGTGCTACGACAATAATAAAAAAAGTATTGCCTCATCTGGCAGAAAGGGTTGATGGATGTGCATTGCGCGTGCCAGTAGCAAAAGTTTCATTAGTGGATTTAACGTTTATAACTGAAAAACAGTTGACCGTAGAAAGCATTAATCGAGCATTTGAACAAGTCTCTCAGGGTGCAATGCAATCAATTTTAGAAGTTACTCGTGAAGAATTGGTTTCTTCTGATTTTGCCGATAACCCTCATTCAGTTATTATTGATGCCTCAATGACACAAGTCGTTGGCAATACCGGAAAAGCTTTTGGCTGGTATGATAATGAATGGGGCTATTGCCAACGACTTAAAGATTTTTTGATGCAGCGTGTGATTAGCCAAAATTAAGAGAAATTATTAAAATAATTTTTTTCTAACGTTTAAATTAAATGGTTTTTCTGAAGGAAGATTGATCCCGCTTTTAGCTCGTTTTTCTGGAGAATCTTTTTGATCATCATACGTTATTCTTTTATTTGGTTTTAATGTAGCCTCTATCTCATTTTTTAAATGCAATGGCAATATATTTAAATCTGATACTTTCATTTTGTTATTATTGATGCTTGTTATTATTACGCTTATTGCAGCAGCTTGTAACGTTGGTTTAGGCTTTAATAAACGAGTTTTAATTTCTGTAGATAATTGACTCAAATCAATTACATATTCTCCATTTTTATCTTTCTCAGGACTGAATAACGAAGCTATTGACGGAGAAATTAATGGTAAAAAAGAAGTAATATGCGAAGGTTTTTTGCTATATGAAGTGTTAATGAACAAATTTTCCCGATTTAACAAAAGTTGAAATCTTGCTACGAATAAATCTTGTTGCATTGGTAATAATGAGGTTTTGGTTTCATGAGAATTGAGTGAATTAGTAATAATATGTGCTGAATTCGGAATATGCGTTTCGCTGTGATAACCCATTAACTGTTTTTCTAGTGAGGTAAGCGAAATTGGATTAACTGAGATATTGTTATAAAAATTTTCTAATTCTTCAAGAGTTTTTTTATTTTTCTCATTCATGGGCAACCCATCTATACGTACGAATTCGCCTTTTTGTGGTAGCGTGACACAAAGAGAAGAATCATAAAGACTATGCTTCATGGCAAAACAGGGTAATATAGTAAAAAAACTTAACAAAAAAGTGTTGTTTATTAATTTCATAAATAAATCTTTCTATTTGTAATTAGCATTCTTTTTTTGCAGGCTAGTAAGCAGCTATTTATTTTTAATTATAACGTATTTTAAATTAATCACAATAAGAATATTATATTAAATGATAGGTTTTTGATATAATTCAAAGTGGATATAGTTGTCTAGAGCTCAAAATTTTTTGGAAGGGTGACTCCTCTTTGAGCCATTAGATTTTATAGATATTCTGAATAACAGGATAACCATTATGAATTTAGAAGAAATATTGCTTCACAAATCTATAAATTTTTATTACTCTTACTAACAGTTATTAGTTGAAAATTCAATTCAAAAGGGGGCCCATAGCTCAGCGGTGAGAGCAATCGGCTCATAACCGAGAGGTCCCAGGTTCGAATCCTGGTGGGCCCACCACCTTGATGAGTAAGGCCCGTATAATTAAGATAGGGGTTAAGCTATGAGTGATTTTCCTATACAGCGGTTTATTCAAATATCAAAATTTGACCAATCTTTAATGCAATCGCAGCGCCAGATTGAACTTCTTCAGCAAGACGTTCAACAATTAGAGCAACAAATTTCCGTATTAAAAGAATCATTAGAAAAACAAAAAAACAGTAAATTGCAATTGCAAAAAAAAGTTGATCAAAAAGAATTAGAAATGAAAGCATTGGTCCAACAAGAAAACGAAAAAAAACGAAAACTTGATATGGCGCAATCGGTGCGAGAAACGCAATCGCTCTTTCTTGAAGTTGAAGCGTTAAAAAAAGAAGAATATGCTCTTGAGGAAGATTTACTGCAAGCGTGGCATTCATTTGAAATAGCAAAAAAACAGTTTGAACAAGCTCAATCACAATATCAAGAACAAAGCCAATATCATGTAGATGCTATTGAAAAAAAAGAATCTGATATACAAGCTATACAGCGCCAAATTGAAGATCAAAAAAAAGAAAAAGAGGTTTTAGCCAGAGACTTACCAGAAGAATGGTTGGAAAAGTACGCTGCTATGCAAAGTCGTGTGGCAAATCCTGTAGTTTGTGTGGTGAATGGTCAATGTAGTGCCTGCTTTTATACGATATCGGTCCAAGATCTTGCTCGATTAAATAACCGCGCATTAATACAATGTAAAGATTGTTATCGTTTTTTATATATTGAGTCGGCTCTATGAAGCAACTGGATATTTTTAGCGATTGCGCTCCCTACGATTCATTGCAAACTAATGTAGGAAGCATGTGGAAATTATTTGTTGACGGCGCGTCAAGAATAAATCCAGGACCAGCTGGCATTGGTATTTTTATTCAAAAAAATAGTAAATCAGTCTATAAAAAGGGATTTTATATAGGTAATAAAACAAATAATCAAGCAGAATATATAGCGTTGTTATATGGATTATTCGTTTTAAAAAAACATATAGTTTATCAGGATGTTGCCTATATTGTTTCTGATTCAGAATTAATGATAAAGCAGTTAAAGGGTGAATATAAAGTAAAAAATGCTGAATTAAAAAAGTTATTTAAAGTTATTTCTTCATTATTAGAAAATATTACGTATACTGTTTGTCATGTATTACGTGAATTTAACAAAGAAGCGGATGCATTGGCAAATAACTGTATAGATAAAAAAATAATTCTTCCTGAAGAATTTTTACTTTTTTTACATTCACATGAGATCAGTCTTTAAAATAAATTTTTTTTTATGTTTCTTTTTTTCTATAAGTCAAATATATCCAACTTCAATTCTTCATTTTTTTTCTCTGAAAAAGATTCAAAAACATCATTTGTTATTGCCTTCCTGGGTGAGTGGTAAGGATTTTTTTAATATATGCCTTATGCAATCGGCAATGATCAATGTTAATGAATCAAATGATTATAAAAGAAAAGATTTTTTGGTTCGAGTATTATTGCAAGAAAAAAATACCGATCAAAATTTTGAGTGGAGCTTTGATAATAAGACCGGTTTTATTATTTGTGATATGAATACAGGAAAGAGATTTCGTTATGAAAAATCCTCTTTACGTATGGAGTCTTTGCAAGGCTCTTTGTATATAAATAAAAAAAAACTTCAAGCACCAATAATTAAAATTGAACCAATAAAGAATATGATCTCATTTGAAGGTAAAGAGTATGAGGGTTCGTTTTTATTTGTACAAGAAGAGAGTAAATACTATCTCATTAATTTACTCAATTTAGAAAATTATATCTATTCAGTATTGGGTTCAGAAAGTTGGCCTGGATGGCCATTGGAAGTAAATAAAGCGTTTGCAATTGCAAGTCGAAGTTATTTAGCTTCTAAAGTATTAGAGTCTAAAAAGAATAAAGAATGGTATCATATAAAAAATACTAATTTGCATCAAACCTATAAGGGTTATCATCAAAGTGCGATTTTAAAAAAAGCGGTAGAAGAGACACAAGGTATGATTCTGGGATACAATAAGAAGCCTATATTGGCGATGTTCGATTCTTGCTGTGGCAGTATAATTCCAG
>JANWKD010000067.1 GCA_025451595.1 Candidatus Babeliales bacterium
TGTCACTAAGAAAAGATCATTTGCGGGGCTTCCCTGGAAGGTCAAATCATTCGTGATGCTAAAAGTAATGGTATGACCAGTTGCTGCATATAAATATAACCGAGCAGTATCATCACAAGCCGCCAATGTAACGTCATCAGTAGTAAGTGTTACTAAAATATCACAAGTTACCGCATTGACGTGCAATGGACCGGTTATTACATTGGTGCCTTGTATATCAATATTTTGATTGTTGACGTCATCGGTGGGACCATCTAATCGAAGTAGCGGATTGGCGCAGTCATTTAAGTTGTGCCAGTTGACGGTTGTCCCGCACATGCCCAAAATTTGCGGCGATCCTAAAAAAAGGAACAAATTCAATATTGTTCCTGTTAAAAATATTTTTCTCATTATCTACACCCTTTTTTAATGATTAAAAAAAACTATAACTTTTAGAATTTATTAAAAATATTCTCTCTATCGCGATTAAGTCATAGTTTTTTACATAAAATTGTTAATTTGCATTGCACTAGACTCCTTTCTTTTTTTAATTAAATACACTAAATTAGTTAACAAAGATCTAAAAAAATAAAAAAATAAAAGTCAAGAATATTTTCA
The DNA here is from genome assembly GCA_025451595.1 of Candidatus Babeliales bacterium. Classification (GTDB taxonomy): domain Bacteria; phylum Babelota; class Babeliae; order Babelales; family JANWKD01; genus JANWKD01. Next base: position 598 of record JANWKD010000067.1, read on the forward strand.
AATTCAGCGATTTTAGATCAATTGCCAAAAATAGAAAAGACGTTTTTTGGGTTTATAAAGTGATATGAAATTATACACCTTTAAGAGTAATCCAAATTTGGTTTATTTTTTCTTCGGATAAAACGTTTCTAAAAAAATCAAAATGATGATTTGAATAGATATGTGCGTTATATATTGAAATAACTTTTGGATTATCGCTTAATAGTTCTATTAAATTTTTCGTTGCGGGGAAAAAAGTATATTTTTCAAAATGGTGTTTTATTATTTCAGGTTTATAAAGATAATTAATGAGTTGATAGGTATACTCAATTTTGCAACTAGTCTTGGGGATAACAAAATTGTCGATGATCATAAAAGTGCCTTCTTGTGGTACTATGAATTCAAAATTATCATTATTTTTTAGAACTTTGTGCATAAACGGCGTAGTGCTAACCACTATCGGGCAAGTCCCCGAAGATAACAAGTAATCAGCTCGTAGATCTGAATATGCTTCGACCCATTTTTTTTGCTTAAGTAACATATTTTTTATAGCGAGTAACTTATTTTCATTCAGATGATCAATTGAATTAAAAAGGTACTGCCCGGTAAGCAAAATGGCTTCACGGGCATTATTGAGCATAACAATTTTTTGTGGTAAAATCGTTGGATCAAAAATTAATTTCCAAGATGATGATATCTTTTTATTTCCCAATAGTTTTTTATTGAGGCCCAATCCATATATTGAACAATAATAAGGAATAGAATAGTTGTTATCTGGGTCGAAATACTTATTTAACAAAAATTCATCAATTTGATTCCAAATAGTAATTTTCGTTTTGTCGAGCTTTTGTATAATATTTAATTTTATAAGCAGCTCAACCGTAAAGTCAGAAGGTAGGATAAGATCGTATCCTTCTCCTTTTGTTGCGTTTAATTTTATTAATAACTCTTCATTGCTATCAAAGTAGCTCATGTATACTTTAATACCAGTTTCTTTTTCAAACTGTTTTATAATTTCAGGATCGATCATATCTGTCCAAGTAATGACATTTATTGAGCGTTCATATTGAAGCAGACGTGATACATGAGGTAGCATTAAATATAATGTTATTACTATTAACCAAAAAACGGTAATAGCAATCTGTGATCGAAATTTGTTTTTAATTGTGAACATTTAAAAAATCCGTGTTTTTGTTTTAAGGGAACCAAATATTAAAACAAATAAACTGCTTAATAGCAACAGAAGCGTAGATAATGCATTGATAGTTGGAGAGACCCCTGTTCTGATCATAGCAAAAATATACAAAGGAAGCGTCTGGGCGTCAGTTCCAGCACAAAAAAATGAAATAAGAAAATCATCAAAAGAAATAATAAAAACTAATAAACCGGAAGCAATGAGAGCAGGCATGAGTAAAGGTAAAATTATTTTAAAAAAAGTCTGCATTATGGAAGCACCTAAATCAAGTGAAGCCTCAATAATGCTGTTGTCGATTTCAGCAAAGCGAATTGATAAAATAGGAATCACATATCCAAGCCCTAAGATCGTATGACTGGCGATTAAGGTAGTAAGCCCTAAGGGGATGGAAAATAACGTGAATAAACTTAATAAACCGACCGCAACAACAATTTCTGGAATTAAAATGCTTCCAAAAAATAAAGGAATTGTATTACGTAATTTATTGTGTGAGCTAAAAAAAATGAATAATGCGCCAAGCGTTAAACTCAGTAATGAGGCGGAGCAGGCTACAATCAACGAATTTTTAAAAGCTTCTAAAATTTCATGGGATTGAAAAAGCTCTTGATACCAGCGTAAAGAAAAACCAACCCATTGATAAGGAAAGGCTGCATTGTTAAAAGAAAAAACAACAATGATTACCATGGGTAGGTACAAAAATAAAAAAGTAAAAAAAACGATGGAAGGTAAGATATAAGGGGAAAAGTATTGTAAAAAAATCAATTCGGTTACCTTTTTATTGTTTTGAATTGTCTAAAAAATAACCAACTTAACAATATGCTTGATATTACAAGCACTATGCTACTGATCACCGTAAATGCCGCTCCCATTGCATGATTATAAGTAACTAGAAAATAGTGTGATATCACGCTACCTACAAACATGTTTTTATCACCTCCCAAAAGCATGGGTATAATGAATTCACCGAAAGCTGGAACAAATACCAGAAAGAATCCTGTGCGTACTCCCGGCAATGAAAGAGGAAAAATAATTTTAAAAAATGTTTGGCGCGTATTTGCGCCTAAATCCATTGACGCTTCTATCAAGCTCGTATCAAACTTTTCTAATATGCTAAAGAGAGGTAAAATCATGAATGGTAAGTAACAATAAAACATTACCAAAACTACGGCACTCATCGAATTAAGAATTCTTAATGGTTCATGAATAATACCTAGATATCGTAAAAAATTATTCAATAACCCATCTTTTTCTAAGACAAAAAACCACGCATAAATATGAATGAGAATATTGGTCCAAAAGGGTAAAATAAGAAATGATAAAAATAGATTTTTATAGTTACGTTTTTTTAAGCCTACATAATATGCCATCGGATAGCCTACCAGTAAACATAAGCTTGCTACTGATAAAGCAAGCAACACCGATTGTAAAAGTATTTTAATGTATACCCAATTGAATAGCGAAGTATATTGAGCGAATGTAATATATATATGTTGAGATTTGTCATATGCTACAAAACTTAAAGCAATAATAAACAAAAGTGGAATATAAAAAAATATAATTTGCCATAGTAAAGCTGGGATGGCTAAAAAATAATCTTCTTGACCATGAATAATTTTTTTAAAGTTATTTATTACATTCATCGTTCTAACAATACAGCATTTTCTTTTTGCCAATATAAATGCACTTCACTATCATAATCAATAATTTCACGAGGAAAATGCTCTTCATTTTGCTCAAATACTTGAATAACCATGCCATTGGTAAGTTTAATATTATATTGGGTAGATCTCCCATGATAGACGATAGATTCTACCATGCCAATTAAATGATTTGAAAACCCTATAACTTCAGATTTACTAATCCAAATTTTCTCAGGACGCAAGCTTAAATGTACGGAATTTCCGTCATATATCCATGGTTTGGGCGTTGCTACATAGAGACTAAACGTATCCAGTCCAGGGACTTCTAAAAGATAGTTGTTTTTTTCAATACGCAAAATTCCTTTAAAAATGTTGGTTGTTCCAACGAACTTTGCTACAAATGAAGAAATAGGAAATTCGTATATTTCTTTGGGAGATCCGATTTGTTCGATTTCTCCATTATCATTCATAATAGCCATTTGGTCTGCAACGGTAAGAGCCTCAAATTGGTCATGAGTTACATACACAAATGTCGTTTGCAATTTACTCTGTAAATCAATTAATTCAATAAGCATTCGTTCCCGTAATTTTAAGTCTAATGCAGCAAGTGGTTCATCAAGTAGTAAGACTTCCGGTTCGTTAATAATTGCTCGTGCGAGCGCTACTCGTTGTTTTTGTCCACCAGATAACTGATGTATTGACTTATAAATATGGGCTTCTAAATGTACCGTTTTTAAAATTCTCAACACTTTTTGTTCGATAATATCTTCAGGTAAACCTTTAATTTTTTGGCTATATGCCACGTTATCAAAAACGTTTAAATGCGGAAATAAAGCATAATTCTGAAATACGGTATTGATCTGCCTTTGATTAATTGCTAAATCTGTAATATTTTCATCGCCAAGATAAATGGTACCAGAGTCGACTTTTTCAAAACCCCCAATCAAACGTAAAATAGTTGTTTTACCGCACCCGCTTGGACCTAATAACGCAAAAAATTTCCCAGCAGGAATTATGAGATTCAGGTTTTCAATAATAATCTCATTGTTATAGGCTTTGGTAATGGTTTCAAGTTTTATGCTTTTCATCTTTGTTTCTCATGCGAGCAAAGTATATAGGAACTATAACATCTGCAAATGTGCAAGGTATTACTACCGCAATAATTAAAAATATAAATAAAATTCCCATTTGAGCACACCATTGCGTGAATCCTTCAGCTACCAAATAAAACATTGATGCAAGAGAGCTAATTAAAATATGACTAAAGTGCGAACCGAGTGAATAAAAACTTTTAAGTGTTTCGTTATGTTTGCTCATAACCCAACCATTTAAAATACCGACAAATAAAAGGGGTACAACATTATGCCATTCTGTTGCAATGCACCAGTGAAAATGCATTTCTACTCCTAAGATTCGACCTGATAAATATGGTAAAAAAACATCAGAGAGCGTACAGAAAAAAAGAGATGAAATAATTGAAACGATAATACCTTTTAACATATTATGAGAAAAGCGAGAAAACGCTACTAAAGATCCAGTTGCGGCAAAAACAATATGTAAGAAATGAAAGCTATGAAAAAGCAGCCACGCTCCTTTTTGAGACTCATAGCTTTTGGCAGAAATTAATGCCTGATAGTCTAACAAGCTTAACAAAATAAAACCTACAGCAACAGAGAAAATTGCGTATGGAATGTGGTGGACTATTTCGCTTATTAACGTTGCATCATGGTCATGATGAAGTTGACATGTGTTGTGGTTTTCTTCCATTTAATAATCACTCCAACAATAAAGTTCAATCCTTAAAACAATCTTCTTTTTGAATATAAAGATTTTTTTTGTTAAATCAAAGTTTTCTGCATAATTTATATATTTTATCCCCATCAGCCATTTTTGTTTGTCAAAATCAATGAAGCTACTATCAAAA
>JANWKD010000068.1 GCA_025451595.1 Candidatus Babeliales bacterium
AGAAGTATATGAACTGTGTGGCAATGCGCAAAAAGCTGAAAAACAACTTGGTTGGGTACCAACGGTTGATTTAGAGGGGCTTATTACGTTAATGGTTGAACATGATCTCATGTTGGTCAATACATCAACTGATGTATTGACCAACCAATCGTTTATAAAAGCAATTAATACTATGGTTGAATATTAAGGCAGTTCATACGTCTTTAGATTGAGAAGCTTGTAGATAATTTTCTAAAAACTGCATTGCGTTTAATAATGTTTTCTTTCCAGAAGTTTCTGGCATGCGCATTATATTATTCTTGAGTAAGTCTAATGTATTTTGGCTCACATCAGCGCCATGTTCTATGAGTAGGTCAATCATATCGGTATTTTTATGGTATGCTGCACGTATAATCGGACTAATTTGAATACGACGACCTAGTACATTCGGATTTGCATCATACGCTAATAAGATACGCGCACTATCGACATCATTTTTTATGACCGCAATTTCTAGAGGCGTTTTTTCTTCACTTCCCGTATCTTCGACGTTTGCGCTAGCATCGAGTAATAGTTTCAATATAATAATATTTTGATTAAAAATGGCAGTTGACAAAGCCGTCTGGCTGCTATGCTCAGAACCACTTATTCCGATAGTATTTGGATTTGCTCCTAAAACTAGATATTGTAAGGCGTCATGTATATTGTTCTTTTCAACGGCTTTGAACAATAAAGAATTTATCGATTCATGAAGTAGTTGCTTTCGCTGGGCAGCCTGAACAGGATCTAACAATTGCAATCCAGTGTTGATGGTGCCAACAGGCAAATAATAAAATATTTTATTCAAATACAGCGCTAAATCTTGATATTGTAATAATGCAGGATGCTGCTGGAGGAAATCAAAAACCGCAAATATATTGTCGGATTGGATCAATGAATCGAGTTGAAGAAATGGTTGAACAGCAGGAAGATATGAAATAATATCATAAAACTCTTTATTGGTTCGTTTTAAGGCAATAAGGCCCTTAATAATCGTTTCGATGGAATGGCCTTGTAGCATTGCAACAACATATGCTTTTATCTCGGTAGGAAGACCTTCCGGGTACATCGGTCTCGTTGTATTACATAACGAGCAGGCTGCTAAAGTGAGTATCAATATAGAACGTTTCATATATTCTCCTTTTTTCTAAATATTTTTTTCTTTAATCCTCATTTGAAATTACCAATATTGACTTATAAACCACCAAATCCACGCGGTTCAATGCGAGGTCGTCTTGATAAGAAACCTGCTTTTTCTTGTCTTACTGAAGAAATATAATTTTTAAGAAAATCTAGTGCATTAAGCAATCCTTTTTTGTAATCTTCATCTTTTATCCATATTTTTAAAATTTCTTTTTTTCCATTTTCAAAAAATGTCTTACTTATATCAGCATTATATTTCAGTAATAAATTAATAATAGCAGTATCTCGCTTCAGTGCGGCAGAGAATATAGGAGCATCCATAATTGACTCTGAATCTACCTTTGCGCCACAGTTAAGTAACAATTTAATATACTCTAACTTTCTTTGTTGTACTAAAGAATTTAAATAATCCCCTTTATTTACATCAGCACCTGCTTGGCACAATAATTTCATTAAAAGGTAATTTTCTTTACTGATTGCCCATGATAAGGGAGTAATTTGCTGCGGTCCAATTAAATTAACATTTGCTCCCAAAACCATCAGTAGAAACGCGCTATCCAAGTCATTATTATATAGTGATACAAAAAACATACCATCAATTGGATTATTTAGTTGTTGTTCCAAGTTGGCAATCTCTTTCTGATCGTATGCAAAATTTTCCTTAAGTATTGTTCTAAATTTATCAATTGACGCATTTAGCATTTGTTTATATTCTTCAGCAATTACGGGATCAAGCAGAGCAAGACCGTTTTGAATGTTTTGTTCAGATAAATAATTAAATTTATTATGCAAATATTTTGCTAAATCTTGATGTTGCAATAGTGCAGGATGTTGCTTGAGGAAATCAAACACTGCAAATATGTTGTCATTAACAACTAATTGGCCAAGCTCCAGAAATAGTTGAGCTAGAGGGATATCATAAACAACTGCATAAAACTCTTGATTGGTTCGTTTTAAGGCAATAAGGCTTTTGATAATCGTTTCTATGGAAGGGTCTCTTAGCATCGAAACAACGTATGCTTTTATCTCGGTAGGAAGACCTTCCGGGTTCATTGGTTTTGTGACATTAAATAACGAGCAGACTGTTAAAGCCATTATTAATATAGAACGTTTCATATATTCTCGCTTTTTTTTTAAATATTTTTTCTCATTAATCCTCATATAAAGTACTCAGTCTTTTAACTTATATTTATAAACCACCCAATCCACGAGACTCGAATCGAGCGCGTCTTGATAAAAAACCTGCTCTTAATGAAGAAATATACTTGTTAAGAAAATCTAACGCGTCAAGGTATCCATCTTTCCTTTCTTGTGAAAGTCTAGAGTCATTTAGGATCTCTCTTTTTCTACGCTCAAAAAATTCTTTACTCATATCAGCATCATGCTGTAATAACAAATCGATCATATCCTTATTTTTTCTCAATGCTGCTACTATTGGAAAAGAATTATAAAATGGTTCCGTATGGTCTATATTTACTTTGGCATGATGCTCGAGAAGCTCCTTAACTAGTTTTAAATTATTGTCACTTACTGCTTTCAATAAGGCTGTACCTGACGGAGCTTTGAAATTTACATCAGCACCTGCGTCCAGAAGTAATTTTACTAGTTGAAAATTTTTAATTCCAATTGCAAACATTAATGGGGTATATAAAGCATTGCTGACATAATCAACATTCGCTCCAAGAACCATAAGTGGAAAGGCATCATCTATATTATTATTTTGAATAGCTCCATGAAATGACTGATTAATCGATTTTCCTAATGTTTGTTTAAATGCTTCAGCATTTATTGGATCCAATAAATACAAGCCATATTTAATGGTATTGGCAGATAAATAATTAAATTTATTATGCAGGTATTGTGCTAGATTTTGATATTGTAATAATTGGGGATGTTGCTTAATAAAATCAAACACCGCAAATATATTGTCTCTAGCAACTAATTGGCCTAGATCAAGAAATAGTTGAGCTAGAGGGATATCATAAACAACAGCATAAAATTCTTTATTGGTACGTGTTAAAACGATAAGGCTTTCGATAATTGCTTCTATATCTATAGAATGATCTTGTAGCGAATTAACAATAATTGCTTTCTTCATTTCAAACGGAAGATTTTCCATTGGTTTTGTGACATTAAATAACGAGCAGATTGCTAAAGTTATTGCCGATATATAACGCTTCATACGCTTCCCTTTTTAAAAGATCAAAAGAATAAAAAATACTAACTAGGCAATAATATTCATTATGTATTAATAGGGTAACAAATTATTGTCTAATAAATCAATACAATGAGAAATATTAAAATATTTAAAGAGAAGTAAAAGGGAGACGAGGCAGATTGCCCTTAAGAGAGGCTACTTTGCATAGGGCGAGTCTGGTGGCAAGGGGCTTTTTGGTGCATTTTTCCAGTCAATGGTAGGGAAATCTTTTTTGAAACGAGATTCATCGTGTAATGTGTCATAAACAAAAGCTGCTGTTTTTGTTTTCTCATCTCGCGAGCAGCCAATTACCATGAGCAGTGCTTTTTGTATAAAAGAAAGATGCTCATGCACAATGGTTACGGAAATTTGGGTAGATTTATCTATAGGTATTGCCAATATCGAATCGGGAAATAGATGTTGAATTTCATTGTCCAGATGTTGTTCGATAATTTTTTTATTATGAGCAGGGCAAGATTTGCAAAAAGAGGCAACTTTTGACAAAAAAGATACTTTTCCCTTTTTAAATCGATTATTTTGAAAAATCTGATTCGTATAAGGATCGTCGATCATTGTATGATTGCATAATGTACGCGTAGACTTTTCTTTCAATGCAGTAACGATATTCAAAGCAATGATAGGCGAGATAGTCAATTTTTTTGAATAGGCATATAAAAGGTTTAGTTGTGTGTTATTTAATCTTGGTACGATTTCAAAAGTAAATATTTCTTTGGGTATCGGAAAAGAAAGCTCTGATTTCTGATCCGAATCTAATCGAGTATATTTTTTATTCTTATTTCCAAAGCAACAAGAAAAAAAATTCATTGCAGAAATCGGCAGAAACGAAAAAGTTAAAATGAATAAGTGCAATTTTATAAAATATTGAATTTTCATATCTTTTTCTATTTCATTTAAAAAAATCAAAATAGCAATAATTATCAATAAAGTGCTTTTGTTATTAATGATGCTATTGAGTGACTTAAACTAATAATAGAATAATGAAAATTAAGGAAATATACAAATATATTTTAGATTGAAATTGAGTCATCAAACCTTTATCCTGTGTAAATAATTATATGCAAGGAACTCAATGATTATTTTTCTACTTTTGACGTTTATCTTTCTAAACACCCTTGTTTTGCATGGCATGCAGGGACTTAATGATATTAAATATATTGCACATCCAAAATCTGATCAATCAGAAAAAACTACCTTATGTGCCCGGGGCGTCTCCTTCGAGATTGATCGTTCGCTTCTTGAGAAATTTAATTATTTTAAATTATTATTTGCATGGAATAATCAGCAGAGCCAAGAGATGGCCAATAAGCAGATTAATGTGCCTGTCTCTGCTCAAGGCCTTGCCCATTTATTGTCATTGATGAATATAGAGGCTGATAGCAATGCGGGCAATAAGGAACAACAACTTGAGGAACAGATTTCAGCATTCAAAGAGTTTGATATTACAGAACTTATTGAACAGAGTCATGCATGGAAGTTGCCTTTGATTACGCAAGCGTTATGTGCACATTTAATGCAACATGCTACTATCGCTGAACTTGAAACTATTAAAAATTCTTTCCCACAGGATTTTTATCCCTACTTTTTTTGTGCAAAGCCCTCACCAGAAAATCTTGTTTTTATGACAAAATGGCTTGCAGAATGCGCGCACAATCCAATTTTGCAGCCGCTGCATCAGCAGATTGGGACTTATTATGCAAAAGCACTTTCTGAAAACGGTTATGCAACATTAAATCAAGATACGTCATTTGTCGATATATTCAAACAACCGTCTATGAAAATGATTGCCGATGCAATCAAAAATGAAATTATTACAAATAAGGATATTAAGGCAACCACGCATTCTATTGTCAAAACTCCTGATTGTAGGTTGGAGTCTGTTGCTCAGTTAAGTCCTCATACGGTAGCGCTTGGTATTCGCGGTGAAGGGATTAAGCTATTTGATCAAGCGCAAAAGAAGTTTTTGAAAACCATTAAAGGATTTTCGGTTTGGAATCTAAAAAAGCTTGATGAATCGACTCTTGTGTCGCATGATGGACAGCGTATAGATGTTATTGATATCAATGCTCCTAAGCGCAAGGGATTTGATTTGTCCTGTGTAAAGGTTATGTCGACAATAACTTCTTTTGAGACGCTCGAAGATAAAGCTCTTATAGCAACGGGAGATCGTTTTGGTAACATTAGTTTGTATGATAAACAAGAGCGCAAAATAGAGGAATGGCAAGCAGATGCTGTTTGGATTCATCACCTGAGCTATTTAAATTCAGTATTAGCTTCTTCTGCAGATAATACGAATGAGGTTAAGTTGTGGAAAATTGATACGGGTTCTGTGCAACTCATAAAAACCATACAACCAAGTGCGCATGCAATGAGCAAAATGATACAGCTTGATCCGCATAGAATATTCTATACTACGACAAATAATCAATTTTATAATATATATAATCATGAAATTCCAACTGATTTTTCAATTAATAGAAGCTTACGGATTACAGAAAATATGCAACAATATGGTGATTTTTTATTGCTTTCCATTGCAAAGTATGGAGCAGTGCCTAAAAAACAGTTAAAAATATACGATAAGCACAATAAAAAAATCATATCGCTTAATAATGTAGAAAATGGATTTATAACCAAAGAAAATACCATTATTGCCTACGATTCAGCTCATAAACAGATTGTAGAGTTGGATATTCCTCAGTTACAATCTGGTGTAACCTTAATGAATAAAATAAAAGAACGAAAAAAAATCGAATTAGCTGCCAATAGCAGTGCCAATCAAAGTATCTGGCAGCTAAAAAAAGCTTTCATTCATGAAGCCACCAGTCCGATTAAAAATTTTATCGTCAAAAGAAACTTACCTAGTTAAAAGATTTGTCGAAAGTTAGTAAAAAATATCAAAAAATGATTTGCGGAGAGTATAATGCATCAACATTCATCAATTTATGTTGCCGGCCACAAAGGTCTTGTCGGTTCGGCTATTGTTCGTAAACTGCAGTCAGAAGGATATACTCATCTTATTACTCGATCAGTAGATCAGCTTGATTTGCGCAATCAATCGGCTGTTGAACTTTTTTTTGCGCAAGAAAAGCCGGCATATGTTTTTCTTGCAGCAGCTAAAGTTGGGGGTATTTGGGCGAATTTCACGTATCCGGCAGATTTTATTTATGATAATTTGATGATTACCAGTAATATTATTCATGCTGCGCATCGGCATGATGTTACTAAATTGCTTTTTTTAGGATCTTCTTGCATTTATCCCAAGCTATGCCCTCAACCTATTCAAGAAGAATATTTAATGACCGGAGCATTAGAAATAACGAATGAACCGTACGCCATTGCAAAAATTGCTGGCATAGAGTTATGCAAATCCTACAAGCGGCA
>JANWKD010000069.1 GCA_025451595.1 Candidatus Babeliales bacterium
TCAGCTTGAACAAATAGCATCGCCGCTCTCTTTTGTAATTCATCAGCCAATGGATCGACTTGAACGAATGAATGAATGGTGCAAAAAACAGCATGCCGCATCGGGTCTTATCAAAGAAGTGCAAGAGTCAACCGTATTATTGCAACAAGCTCAGGCAGAAACATTAAAATTTTTGAATGAGTACTGTTTTTTCAATACGGGTGTTTTATGCGGGAACTCTATTTGGAACGATCGAATTTTTTTACGTGCCTATATGCCTGATATTGATAGTTTTTTAAACTATCGCATGATTGACGTAACATCAATCAAAGAACTGATTGCCCGTTGGTACCCAGACACTTCTTATAAGGATTTCAAGAAAAAAGATGCTCATCGAGCATTATTTGATATACAAGAATCTATTGAAGAATTAAAACATTATAGAAGTCACTTTTTTGTTCAAGATGCTGAAATAATTAAAATCTATTAAGACAATGGATTTGGCGTGAAGTAAACCGCACTTTTATATGATTTAATATCTACTACGCTCAATACGTGAATAATTTCTTGAATGGTGTTGCCTTTAATATACAATTTTCTACTGTGCATATTTTTTATTTTATGAATGGGAGGTTTTGCCGGACCTAAAATATGAATGTTGGCCGACCGTATAGCAGATTCTAGCTCCTGTTTGAGTTTTTCTGACTCGTTGTACACCGTATGCTCACATCTATTTTTTAACTCTATTTCTGCGAGTTTTATAAACGGCGGATAGCCGATTAATTTTCTTTTTTCAGCTTCATATTTACAAAAACTAATATAATCAATTTCATTGAGATATGAAAAAATGGGATGCGATACTAAATGTTGAATGATTACTTGGCCTGTTTGCAAACATCTTCCTGCTCTACCGGCAACCTGAATCAGTTGTTGCAACGTGCTTTCTGCCGCATTATAAATAGGAAAATTTAAATTAAGATCTGCCCACAAGACACCAACTAACGTCACTTTCGGGAAATGATATCCTTTTGTAATAGTTTGCGTACCTACTAAAATATCAATATCGCCTTGATAAAAATCATGAGTAATTCGATGCCACTTTTTTTTATTAATAGTCGTATCTAAATCGGCACGAGCAATGCGTGCCTGCGGAAACATTTTTTGTAAAATGGTAACCACTTGTTGCGTTCCGATACCCTTGCGCAGGAGTTCTTTTTCTGGCGCTTTGCATCCCGCACAATGCGAAGGTTGACACTGTTCAAAGCCGCAATAATGACACGAAAGTTTTTGATTATCGTGCAAGGTAAGACTTACTGAACAATGGGGACAGTAGAAAATAAAACTACATTTTTTGCATTGAACAAAAAAGCTATAGCCACGCCTATTGAGAAAAATAATAGATTGTTCGTTGCGCTCTAACCGATCTCTTATTGCTGCTTCTAGTACGGTACTGATCCAGAAAAATGATCTTTTTTTTGGATCATCTAATAATGGCACGGTGCGCACGCTCGGCAATGATCCATTAAACCGTTTTGTTAATTGGAAAAAATGCCAACCTCGCTTATTGACATTATCAAGCGAACTAATTGAGGGCGTTGCAGATCCCAACAAAATAGGAATCTGATTAATAGAAGCGCGTAATAGCGCCGCTTCTTTCGTATTAATCTTAGGATGTTTTTTTTCCTGATATCCAAGCTCGTGCTCTTCATCAATAATTATTAAACCAAGATTTCCAATAGGAAGCATTATAGGTAAATGAACGCCGATAATTAAAGACGGTTGCTGCTCGAGCAAATGATGCCACAATGAACGTTTTTCTTTGATACTTGCGGCAGAATGAAAGCCAAAAATAGGTATAGCTGAAGGTAACTCCTTTGAAAGAATCCGATGAAATTGCACTGATAATGTAACTTCGGGTAATAATAATAAAACAGTTTTTTTTTGACCAATAACTGTTTTAAGAATTAATTCTTTATAAATTTCAGTTTTACCAGAACCCGTAAGGCCATGCAATAACGCAGGGAAATAGGATTTTTTTTCTATCGCTTGCTCTAACTGTATAGTAATTTCTTTTTGCTCTGGTGTTAACGTTACTACTTTTGGTACATGTTCAACCTCTGCAGACATAGACGAGTCTACGTGCTGTTCTTCTCCTAAAAATTGTTGTATACGCTTGATAAAAAATAAGGGCTCTGTTTGATAATAATAGGATAATTTTTGAATGAATGAATAATAAAAAGGATCATTCGGAATAGCTGCTATACCTGCAATACTTTTGATATTAAATCGAGTTTGGGGCTTGCTTACAAGAATATTTTCTACATACGCAGACACTATTTTATTGCGTAACGGTACATTCACAATGGTTCCTTGCTTGATTTGTGACTGATGATGCACAGGGACTTCGTACAGGAGGGGCTCAGGCAAGCGTTGAAATAAACGTACTTGAATATACATGATGGTTTCACTTAAAATGTTATTAATATTTTTATTATAACGTAATTTATTAAAAAGAAAGAAAACATATGTGTTTTTCTGCATCTGCAAGTTTTACGACCAGTTTTTTACTTATGATTATCGGAATATTTACTGCGCGTACCGTAAATCAATCACGATTATATTATATAGCAACCATGCCGTTGTTCTTTTCCATTCAACAAGCAGCTGAAGGCTTTGTATGGCTCTCTTTACTTGGCAACATATCGCCTGTCATGCAACAAGCCGCCGTTTATATTTTTTTATTTTTTGCCATTGGCGTTTGGCCATTTTGGATACCATTTTCATTAATGAACGCGGAGGTGAACCTCAAGTCGAAAAAAATATTAACCTTTCTCTCTTTTTTAGGAATGGTAGTTTCTCTATCATTACTCATGCAATTATTCTATTACCATACTACTGCAGCAGTGGCTCATTGTCATATTAGTTATGATTTTCTTACGAATCTCACTTATTTTACTCAATTTCTTTACGCCATTAGTTATATTTTTATGGTCACAATTCCTTTTTTTATTTCTACCATACGGTATATGAAATTGTTTGGCTCAGGAATTGTTATCTCTTGCGCACTGAGCTATTACTTTTATTACTATACCGTTGGCTCAGTATGGTGCTTCTTTGCCGCTCTGTTGAGCCTTGGTATTTATTTTATTGTCGATCAAGAACAAAGAAAGTTCATTGCGCATTAAGACTCATCGCAACTATTTTTCTTATAACGATTGCATATAGTTTTAAATAGTTTAAAAAATAATACTAAATAACTAATCATGACTCTTCCTTTTTTAAAAATAAGATAAAACCTGACATCATCAGATGCCAGGTTTGAATATCAGTATGGGAATTGCTTCATTACATAAAAAAATCAATACTCTTTTATTTTATCCCCAGAAAACTCTGGCTTGCAATACGTAGATGAATGGCAAAACTCCGACCTCGCCAAGACTTCGATGATAGGTCGTTTTCCGGGGTCCCCGAAACCACCGGCTTAAAAGCCGTGTGCGGGGTTCATTAAAGAATACCGAATGAGTCATCAAAAAAGAAAGATTCTATTTAAAAACAATTGAATTTTTAGGAAGGCCTTGATGCTCATCAGGATTCAAACGCTGTTCTAACTGTTGAACAATATCCTGACAATTTTTTATACTTTGTTTTTTTCCTTCTTCATAGTTTGATACTTGAGTAATATAGGTTTCATACGCAAGATATAACAAAGCAATAGCTGCAACCCCAGAAGAAGCGCGAATAGCTCCATGTGCCAAATTATGTATTGTTTGTCCGATAACAGAAGATGTCGCCTTACCTGTTGTTTTAGGAAAAGTAAGAAATCCTGCAGCAGCTGCACCAAACGCATATAAACCGCTCCGCACGAATAGTGCTTCTTTATTAGGGTATTCCGTCATAACAGTATCAGCTTGGCTTGTTGCTGCATCAACAATCGAATCAGGAATATTATAAGGAAAATTGCTTAGTCCCAACTTAAAAATAGTTGGCGATTGAAGCTTAATAGCGCCATGCATTATTCCCAGACAAGCGTATCCCTGAAGGGGTTTATAATTTTGTTTCAGTGTTTCATAAATCGTTGGCATATCTTTCTTATCTGCACATATGATGTTTACAGACATGAACAAAAACAAACTTATTGCATTAAATTTCATATATTTGAACCTATTGAATATAAATTGAATTTCGGTGTTTAAGTATAATTCCTTATAAAACAATTGCAAAAAAATCGAACTAGTTGATTTCTGTATTTCAATATCCCTATACTTAAAAAAAATGATGAAATTGTATCAATTAAGGTGTTGTATGAAAAAATATTTCCAAAAATTATTCTCCAAAGAGAATAAATATGAACCACAAGACCCTGCTACAAAATGCCGTGAAAAAGAGTATTGGAAAAATCATGATCAGACCTTAGACAAAAAAATGTCCCGCGGAGCTTCCAATATCTTTCGTATGATCAAAACGCGTTGCGGTTGGGGTAACAAGAATTTGTGGGGCAAAAAAAATGACAAGCCGCATAACCATAAATAAAGCGCTCACCAACTAAAAGCCAGAGTTTTCTGGGTTTAAAATAGCTACTCTAACTGTTTTGACTTGCAAATACCTTTATTTTCAAAATATTCATAAAAATTCAATGTTTGTTCTGGCTGACCCAAAGGTATAACAATTTCTTTTTTCTCGTGTCTATCTTCATTCGTTATATCATTATAAGATACTGCCAATTTGGTACTTTGTTTGTTAAATTCAAGTCCGTTAATTAATGAACATTTCTGCTTTTTTGACCACCCAAAATTTTTAATAGTCTTAGATTGTTCTTTTTTTAAATCGTACAATACGATACTATTCGTATCACCCAATGCGATCAATTTCGTATTTGAAACAGCCATTTGTGAAAATAATTTAGTTAAAATCCAATTGCCTGGCAAAGAACCAGTACCTCGACAAATATATCCCGCTTGTATAAATTTTTGCATTCCTGCAGGCGTATTGGCAGTTACCGTCCTTTCATTAAATAAATTTTCAAGCACTTTACGATCGATGGTGATGCCCCCTTTTTCCAGATTAAAAATCCATAATATTTGATGGCGAATTTCGCTCAACGTTTGTCCCAGTTTATTGTATATAGACTGAATGGCTACAATTTTTTTTCGATTTGGAGAAACTGCAAATTGAGTTATTCGTTCTTGCTGATTGGGCAACATTGATGCATTCAATTGGATATTAATATCGGTTAGCTGCAGTGTCTTTTTATCTTTCTTATCAAAAAAACATAAATTACCACTAGGACGAATAAACAATGTATAGGTAGTCGTTTCGAGCTCATCTTTATGAGCCTCATAGCTTTCAGTACTTAATTGAGCCAACAACTGTTCATCTGTTTCTGTTTGGATATGAAATGCAATATACTGCTTTATTTCATTTGGCAATACTTGAAAGTAGTTGCTCACAACTACGGGAGACGCTTCGATCTGCGTTGTTTTGCTTTCATCAAGCGTTTTTTGCGATTGATTGTTGAAAAGCACAAAAAATGCAATTAATTTTTTAAACATGTTAGTTATTGAAATATAAATTGCTTATTCTATTATTTTTTCTTTCTAATACACTCTTAACTACGACGTGAGCTGCTTGAATTTCAAGCCACTTTTTGGGTTCTTCTCTTGGATCGGTTATAGCAAGCTCTAATTCTAAAGCATTAACTTTCAAGGTCAAATTTAATAATTCTTCCATTTCTATTTGTCTGGCTGCAAGCGATAGTTCACCTTCTGTTATCGTTTTCGTGCATTTTTTAGGCGGCTTGTAACTCATAGCAAATAATGCAGAAGAAGCAAAGAAAATATGTAAATAGATTATTTTTTTCACGGCATTTACCTTTAATCCTTTCTCAATGAACCCCGAACAGCTTAAGCCAAAGTTTCCGACGCAAGTAGAATAAGAAGTAGTCAATTATCAATCAACTGTTTTTTCTTACAAATACCCATTCTTTCAAAATAGTCGGGCAACGAGACATCATTTTCAATAATAGTTAAATTTTCTAAATAATCTTTTCCATCTGAGTGACGTTTGGTCGTAAGATCATGTTTTATGGCTAACGTTTTATTCGGGCCAAGCAATAGAGCCTTAATATTATTATAAGGTTCTCTCGTATTTTTACGATATTCAAATTTTATTTCAACCGTATCAGTCACTGGATCTATACAATAAATGGTATCCCTATCGGATAGAGCAAAAGTGCCGTCATTTGCCACCGCGGTATGATTAAATAGTTTGTTGGCATAATGAAAAAACGTATTTACCTCGTACCCCTTTTGGATATACTCACTCTCTTGTGATTGACTAATTTCTACTGAACGATTAACGAATAGCTCCGGCATTGGTTTGAACTCTTTTTTGTTTGTCTCAAGATCAACCAACCAAATACCAGTTTGCTTATCTGCTTTTGCAATACAGGTTTCCGTTTGAATACCCACCAATTTTTTAAAATTTGGAGATACTGCATACGGAGAAATTCGTTTGGTGGATCCTGCAAGAAAATCTTTGGTAGGTTGCGTGAACGTTTGAAATATTCTTTTCAGAATGACGCTTGCATAGGGCTGATCATTAAATTGAATGAGCGTCTTTCGATTACCCGTTATTTTATTACATATAACTAAATCATGATGCGTGTCGTCTAAAAAAACTTCGAATCTACTTTTATTAATTGCTTTAACGTCATAAATTTTCCATACATTCGTTTCGATGGGATGAAACATCTCGCCTTGGCGCAATGTTTCAAATCGCTTTTCTATCTTTTTTCGGTCATTGAGAGGTGGCAGAAAGCTCAATATATAATTTTGCATTTCCGGAGGCAAAACTTTAATATAATTATCTCTGGGTATGTCCATCGCTAATAATAATGAGCAACGTAAACTTATGACAAATATTATTACTTTCAAGTTCATTGTATGTCCATCCTACTCTGAATTCTATACACCGGATTGAAGCCAGTAAGCGATTCATTATTTCATGGAAATTGATCAATGTCTAACTTTTTCCAATCTTCTAAAAATATTTGCATACCAATCTTTGTTAAGGGATGCTCGAGAGATTTTTCAAAAATGTCGACTGGCACGGTAATAGCATCAGCGCCAGCAACTACTGCTTGATGAAAATGATGTACCGAACGCAATGAAGCAGCCAAAATCTGAGTATCAAAGTTATATTGATCAATCATAGTCCTCAAATCTTGCACCAATTCAATACCAGGACAATCAATATCTTCTAATCTACCAACAAATGGTGAAATGTAGGCTACATCGAATTTGCACATAATCAAGCCCTGTATTAATGAAAATAACAACGTTACATTAATTCTGACCGATTCGCTCAATAACTGCTGTATAACTTCAAAATAAATGGGGCAACAAGGAATTTTAACGACCACATTATCTGCAATTGCGGTAATTTTTTTGGCCTGCTTGTATACCTTTTCTGGTTCAATTTCCGTAATTTCCACGCTTACATCTTTGCCGTCTAGTAGCGTGCAAATTTGATGCACTACTTTGCTTGGATCGCCTCCCTCCTTGCTCAAATGAGTCGGGTTAGTGGTAACACCATCAATGATAAATGCCCATTTTTTGATACTTTCTAGTTGCGCGGTATCTAAAAAAATTTTCATGAGTTTCCATATCGGCTTCTCAACCTAATTTTATAGATTATTAAAGCGAAAAATTTAACAAAGGATATCTATATGCCCAACAGCTTAATAACTCGTATAGTACATAATCAAGCATCTTTAGTGGGCATAGCAAGCCCTGCGCTAACTCTTTTGACAAAGAGTTGTAAGTTTTCTATCATTGCACCAATTATGCGGAGTATCTCTATGAAAAAAATAATTTTTATTTCTCTTTTCTTTATTAATATTTACTCTATGCAAGATAAATATCACGAAGTAATCACTTTTGATACAAATCAAAATCCCTTTGGAGCATGTTTTGAGCAAACAACAAATTCTATTTATATAGCCAGAGAAAATATCGAAAATTGGGATTTAAAAGGAAATATGCTTGCATCAATTAAGTCAAACGAACAGAGCAATGATATTGGTGCGAGCCGTTTTTACATCGCTTCATCAAATGAACTGGTAAATAACGTTTATGTATATGACAGGACGACAGGAAAAAAAATAACAACTATAGGCTCAGGTAAAATTAAAAGTCTTCATGGCATGACAATGGATTCAACACGCAGCACTATTGCGGTTTGGGATATGCCAGATGATGAAACGAATATGATCAAATTATTTAATATCAACGGCGAAATGATCAACCAATTTCCTTTAGCTCCAGACTTGGATAGTAGATTTTTTGATTTTAATTTTAACCAGAATGGCCAACTTATTCTTGCTTATCGTGATTCTAACTCAGAAGAACAAAAAATAGCGATTTATGAACCTACTGGTTATCCTGATTATGTATGGGACGCTCAAGACCCATTTAACGCTTGGCCTTCACCTGCCTGTGATGCCGAGGGAAATATTATTCTTCCGGGATGGGAAAAGGGTAATAATATATATTATTATCAACCGAATGGAGTTCTAAAAAAAATCTTAACAGGATCCGCTAGCTTTCATCGACCTGTTGTAAGTAATAGAGATGATACTATTTATTACATAAAGAACGCTGAAGGAATAAGGTCAACAACTATGGTTGCTCTTGACCCTGAGACGAATACAAATACCGGTGAACTCTCAATTACAAATTTACCCGATGAAACGAATAAATGGATATTTTTAGACCAGTTTAGCAATAACATTATTATGTTAATTAGCAACCATGTGCATATAATTGCAAAAGATAATAAATGAGCAAAGAAATATTAAAAATTAATGTATCTACTAAGTAAATTTTTAAGAAAGAAGAGTGGTCACTATGCTTCGTATCTTAACTTTTAAAACACATCATCAACTGACTTTAGTTGCTTTACTTCTCAGTATTTATAGTCAACTATCTGCTATGCAAAACACACCGAATGCGAATAACCCAATTACCGTTAAAACCAGTATAAATAGTGGAAGCTCAGTAATTATTGATAAAAACACAAAACAGATTTTATCAACGACGGGCAACAAGATTAATTTTTGGTCAACGAATGGCCAATTAATTAATCAATTTACCAACACCAAACCTGATTATAATAACTGCTTGGCCGTAAATATTGGAGCTCTATACGTTACTTCTCGATGTGGCAACGAGCAGGTGTTATCAATTTTTGATAAAAAAACATTAAAAGAACTCTCGCGGCATTTCTTGCCAAATGCGGGAAATATTGCGCAAATGAGAATACACAAAGATACTGGCAATATTTATTTGTTTGATGATAAAAATAGCGAAACTGAATATAAACGCTTTATGTACATATGCAATTGCCAAGGTCAA
>JANWKD010000070.1 GCA_025451595.1 Candidatus Babeliales bacterium
GTTATTATTTTGCAACTGACTGTATTGAGCGCATAGATAGAGTTGATAACTCGTTAGATTGTTTGGCTTTAATTCAGTTTTTGCACTACTCTGGCAAAAAAAAATCATTATAAGGATATTACCCCTTAACCACGTCATACTATCTTTCGCGTAAACAACGAAGCCTGAAGTTTTTAATAGCTTCCTTCAGATGAGGATCTTCAATTATATCTAATATTTTATATTCTTGCACACTCAGTTGAACTGAAGCAACATTTTTTGAAATATTGTTTGATTTATTGAACGAGTCTATTTTCTTTTTAACGGGAATATATTTAAATCGAATAGTTTTAATATAGTTTTTTCCCAAAAAATCATTGATTTTTTTTATTAAAAGTGGTGATAAAAAATATAATTCTTGCATCCAACTAGAATCGTATACGCCAACTACGAGCGCTTCATTCTGATAAATTTTTTCTAAAAAAATATGTGCGCTCAAATCTCCAATAATAATATTCCAGTTTTTGAGTAAGGAAATTTTCCAATCTGTTTCATGGGGAATAATTTGTGCTAATAACTGTTTAATTAATTGCGCCATTGGTCTTGAATATGTTACAAAAATGAAGAATCTATACTTATCATACTCAAATGTTTATTAAAAGTAGAGAGTGTTCTCATGCAAAGTTTTTCGCGATGGACAGCAAAAAATGAATCAACATTGTATGAGGAGCTGGAGTCTTGTGCCTCTGGTTTGACCACAGATCAAGCAAAAAAACGCTTATTAACCTATGGATTAAATCAGATTACCTTTGAACAATTTTCAATTTTTCAAATTTTTATTCGACAAATAAAATCTCCCTTCATCTATTTATTGATAGTTGCCTCTCTTATCGCTTTTTGTATGTCAAATGCTCAAGAAGGAATTTTAATCCTTCTGTTCGTCATGATCAATACGTTGTTGGGTTTTTTTCAAGAATATCAAGCGGGAAAAACAATACAATTATTAAAAAAATATCTAGTACATCACGTTACGGTAATACGCAATAATAAAGAGGAAAAAGTCAACGTTGAATTTATTGTTCCCGGAGACATTATTATTATAAAAGCCGGAGACATGTTGCCTGCCGATATTCGCTTTTTACAAATAACCAATCTTGCTATTGATGAATCTACCCTGACAGGCGAATCAATGCCGGTCAAAAAAGATTGCACAGTTCTGACACAAAAAATAGAAACTGTCTTTGATGCAACGAATATGGGTTTTTCTGGTACAACGATTATTAATGGCAAAGGCATTGGTATTGTATGCCAAACGGGACAAAGAACGGTGGTAGGCACCATCGCTCATCTTGCTTTTAACGAATCAAAACAAGGCTATTTTATACAGGAAATTGATAAATTTAGTAGATTTATTATTAAAATCATATTTATTACGATCATATCAATTTTCATTCTTAATATTGCATTAAAAGGCATTCATGTTATTTCAATTGGGCAGTTATTTATATTTACCTTAGCATTATTAATCACCATCACTCCGGAAGCATTGCCACTCGTTATTACTTTTTCATTAGCACGAGGAGCACGCCGTTTAGCCAAAAATAAAGTAATAGTAAAACGGTTATCTGCAATTGAAGATCTGGGTAGTATTGATGTATTGTGCTCTGAT
This sequence comes from Candidatus Babeliales bacterium, assembly GCA_025451595.1. Classification (GTDB taxonomy): domain Bacteria; phylum Babelota; class Babeliae; order Babelales; family JANWKD01; genus JANWKD01. The sequence continues at coordinate 1,649 of JANWKD010000070.1, forward strand.
AAAACAGGCACGCTGACAGAAAATAGACTTGAAGTTGAAGAAATTTACGCAGATGATACGAATAAAGCATTAGTATACGGTATTCTTGCATTAGGATCAGATCAAAAACACACAAATTCATTTAATAAAGCATTATGGGATAAGCTTACAAATGATCAAAAAAAGGAATTTGAACAATTTAAATTAATTAATGAGATTCCTTTTGATCCCAGTCGCTTAAGAACAACTACTATTGTTTCTCGTAATGATCAACAACTATTATTGGTCATGGGCGCTTTTGAATACATTATTGAACATTGCAATCCAAACCAGGCTATTAATTTTTATCAAAAAATATCAGCTGATAACGGCAACAAAGGAAAAAGAATTATAGCTTTAGCCGTTAAAAAACTTGACTCAGAGCCTGAGCTTTCTGAGGATACATTAAAAAATGAAAAAGATTTGGAATTAATTGGCTTATTTTCATTTATCGATCCAATAAAAAAAGATGCTGCCAAAGCTATTCACCAAGCAAAAAAATTGGGAATTAAAATTTTTATTCTAACCGGTGACACACCTGAAGTAGCTGGATACGTAGCTCATCAAATTGGACTTATTCCTACTGCTGATAAAGTAATGTCTGGTTCCTCTTGGCAAAATTTGAACGAAAACGAACAGCAAAAGTCATTGAAAGAGTTTAATGTTTTTGCTCGAGTAAACCCAGAGCAAAAATTACAAATTATTCAAAAACTACAAAAAGAACATTATGTAGGCTATCTAGGAGAAGGAATTAACGACGCGCCCGCACTTAAAATTGCAAACGTTGCATTAGTAGTACAAGGAGCATCAGATATCGCGCGAGAAGCTGCCGATATTATTTTGTTAAAAAAAAGCTTATTGTTAGTAGTTAATGGTATTTACGAAGGCCGCATTGTATTTACAAACACCATTAAATATATCAAAACGTCTATGTCATCAATTTTTGGCAACTTCTATTCAGTTGCTATTTCATCACTATTCGTAGACTATTTACCCATGCTTCCCGTGCAAATATTACTCACAAATTTATTATCTGACTTTCCCCTCATAGCTATTAGCACAGACTCGGTAGATTATAAAGACTTAAAAAGACCAAAATTTTATAATCCGAAAGAGTTTATACAAATATCGCTTATCTTGAGTGGTATAAGCTCGATATTTGATTTTATTATATTTGGGATTTTTTATAAGGATGCTCAAAAGCTACGAACCGTATGGTTTATTGAAAGCGTCCTATCAGCAGTTGTTTTGATATATTCAGTACGTACTAACAAACTGTTCTTTAAAGCAGTTGCTCCTTCTATCTATCTAGCAAGTTTATCACTCATTACTGCTCTAATAACATTGCTATTGCCTTACACCAACTTAGGACAGCGATATTTTGATTTTATACCATTATCCCCTTACGTTTTAACCGCGAATATAATCATAGTTGTTTGTTATTTTTTAGTCACTGAACTTATAAAAGATATCTATTATCGCTTCTATACGAGATAATTATTTTAATTTTTGACAAATAAACATAAAAATGTCACATTTATTTTATCCCCAGAAAACTCTGGCTTCAAAGCCGTGTGCGGGGTTCATTCTTGTATTAATTATTGTATTGACACATGAGCGCATATGAAAAATTATTTCTATCTATTTTTAATTTTGCATGCTTTTACTATTAATATTTTTCCCATGGATAACCATGACAATAGGAAATGTAGAATGAAAGCTCTACTGATGTTTCATTCTATGACAACTAATAAAAGTAAAACTACTCAAACTACAGAAAAATTAGCTCTTTGTAATATGTATTTTGAGTACCCTGGAGGAGCTCCAAGTGGTTCTGATATCGATGTTTCACTATCTCCAGCGCCTCAAGACGAAGTCCTGCTAACACTTCCGGGATATCATAAAAAAAATTAATCATAATTTTAAAAGTTAGGCTATTTGACTTTTCTCATTTAACCTTTTTATGATGACAATATACCTTTAAAAAAGGAGAGCTTTGAAACCTTTTGAACTTATTGCACATACGGCAGATCTTAAAATTCGTGTATATGGAAACTCATTACCCGAACTTTTTGCTCACGCAGTGGTGGCTATGTTTCAATGCATACGGCCTATTGTCTCAGCATGCCGCTACCAAAAAGATTTGTTAGTTTGTGACGAGTTGCCGGTAACTCGTCATGTAAAGATCATTTCAGTTGATCTTGAAAGTTTATTGGTAGACTTTTTATCAGAAGCGCTTTATTTGTCTGACGTATATGATGAAGCATATCTTGATGCTACCATTGAACAGATACATGAAATGAACCCCACACACGGCTTAAAAGCCCTGGTTTCGGGGACCCCGGAAAACGACCTGTCCGTCGAAGCCTCACGCAAGTTGGAATTTTCTCATTTATCTGGGTATTGCAAGCCAGAGTTTTCTGGGAATAAAATAACCATTCAAGCAACCTTGCATGGAATCAAAATAGAAGGATTTGAAGTCGTAGAAATAAAAGCGGTAACGCATCATGAACTTCAAATTAAACGCCAACCCAATGGTTGGCAAGCAGATATTGTTTTTGATATCTGATACTCTAAGGAAATCATATGAATCCAGAAATAACGTTAAAAGATTTGATTCAAAGAGAAGAAACTGTGTATGAAATACCCGTTGATTATCGCAATGATATGCGAGTACCCGCCCGAATTTTTGCAAATAAAAAAATATTAGACGATATCTTGACTGATCGATCATTATGGCAGTTGGCAAATGTGGCAACATTACCCGGCATTGTATCATATGCATGGGCCATGCCCGATATTCATCAAGGATATGGCTTTCCTATCGGCGGGGTGGCGGGTATGGATATTGCACAAGGAGGAGTCATATCACCTGGCGGCATAGGATATGATATTAATTGTGGCGTTCGATTGCTTGCATCTGAAATGACTGCTCAAGAAATTAAACCATATTTAAAAAAACTTTCTAACGAAATTTTTCGAGCGATTCCTTCAGGAGTTGGCCGTGGAGGCAACCTTGAATTATCAACCGCAGAGCTTGATAATGTACTTCAGGAAGGCGCCCATTATATGGTAAGTCAAGGCTACGGCACCCCGTTAGATCTCACGTTTTGCGAAGAAAACGGCCATATGCCAGGCGCGCAATCGCACTTAGTGTCAGATCATGCAAAAAATAGAGGCAAAGATCAACTGGGCACGCTTGGTTCGGGTAACCATTTTTTAGAAATTCAATATGTTGACGAAATATTTGATCAGCAAATAGCAAATGTGTTTGGCTTACAAAAAAATCAAGTTACTATTATGATTCATTGCGGTTCGCGCGGTCTTGGTCATCAAACATGCACCGATTATGTGCGACGCATGATGGCAAAACGTGATGAGTGGGCAATTGAGCTACCCGATAAAGAGCTCGTGTGCGCACCATTTACCAGTCCTGAA